>CAMPBZ010000047.1 GCA_946641795.1 uncultured Clostridia bacterium | reverse complement strand
TAACAAGGGCGTTGTTTCCCGCATTTTGCCGCCCGAAGATATGCCCTTCCTGCCGGACGGCACTCCGCTGGATATTGTGCTCAACCCGTTGGGCGTGCCTTCCCGTATGAACATCGGTCAGGTGCTGGAAGTTCACCTCGGCATTGCCGCAAAGAAACTCGGCTGGAAGATCATGACGCCTGTCTTTGACGGCGCAAACGAGAAGGACATTCTGGAATGCCTGAAAGCCGCCGGACTGCAACGGGATATTTTCCCGCTGGAAAATCCGGAAGGGAAAGAGCTTTACGAGGAGATTACCGACGAGGCGACCGGCGAAAAGACGCTGCGCGTCCTCTCCGAGCAGGAGCGGGCGGACGAAGCGTTTATGAACGCTCTGCGCGCCGAGAAACGGTTGAAGATCCTGGATGGCAAAACCATTCTGTACGATGGCCGCACCGGCGAGCCCTTCGATAACCCCGTAACGGTGGGCATTATGTACTACCTCAAACTGCACCACCTGGTGGACGATAAGATCCACGCACGCTCCAACGGCCCGTATTCGCTGGTCACGCAGCAACCGCTCGGCGGCAAAGCCCAGTTCGGCGGTCAGCGTTTCGGCGAAATGGAAGTTTGGGCGCTGGAAGCTTACGGCGCGGCATACACCCTGCAAGAGCTGCTTACCGTCAAGTCCGACGACATCAACGGACGTCGCCGCGCTTACGAAGCGATCATCAAGGGTCAGAACATCCCAACGCCGGGCGTTCCCGAGTCGTTCAAGGTGCTGGTAAAAGAATTGCAGTCTTTGAGCCTGAACGTTTGCGTGCAGGATAAGGACGGAAACGATATTGAGCTTTCCGAACTTTGCAAGGAAGAGGATAGTTTCCCCTCCCGCGAAGGTTACGGCGATTACGGCCGTCATTACACCGAGGAAGAGATCCGCAGATCCTTCCAGATCGAAAATGACGACGGCACTCCCGAAGAGGTTGCCGACGGCGGAGAAGAAGAGGAATACTACGACGATTCCGCCGACGATTTCCGGGATGACGACAACAGCGAAGAATAAGCGAGAACAGGAGAAAAACCGTGGAGAATAAGGACTTTTATTCAATCAGAATCGGATTGGCGTCCCCGGAAATGATCCGGGAGTGGTCCTACGGCGAGGTCACCAAGCCGGAGACCATCAATTACAGAACGCTCAAACCCGAACCGGGCGGACTGTTCTGTGAGCGCATCTTTGGCCCGACCAAGGATGGCGCCTGCGCCTGCGGAAAATACAAAAACTCCCACAGCAAGGAAGTCCGCAAGTGCGAAAAATGCGGCGTAGATGTTACCACCAAAAAGGTGCGCCGCGAGCGGATGGGGCATATTGAGCTTGCAACCCCCGTTTCGCATATCTGGTATTTAAAATCCGGCCCCTGCCGTATGGCGCTGGTGCTGGGAATGTCCCCCAAAGCTTTGGAGCAGGTGCTCTATTTTGCCGAAAACGTTGTGCTGGATCCCGGCATGACCGATTTGGAGCGCGGCGCCGTTCTTCCCGAAAAGGTTTACCAGGAATATCGGGAAAAATGGGGCGATGAGTTCCGTGCCGGTATGGGCGCCGAGGCCATTAAAGAGCTTTTGCAGGGAATTGACGTCGAGCAATCCTGCGTGGCAATGCGCGAGGAACTGAAAACCGCTACCGGCCAAAAGAAAACGCGCATTATCAAACGCCTGGAAGTGATGGAGCCGTTCCGCCGTTCGGGCAACCACCTGGATTGGATGATTTTGGACGTTGTTCCCGTCACCCCGCCGGATATCCGCCCGATGACGCAGTTGGACGGCGGCAGATTTGCCTCCTCCGACCTCAACGAGCTTTACCGCCGCGTCATTACGCGTAACAACCGCTTGAAAAAACTGATGGAAAGCCGGATGCCGGAAATCGTCATTCGCAACGAGAAGAGAATGTTGCAGGAGGCTGTGGACGCGCTGATCGACAACGGCAAGCGCGGCAAACCGGTCACCGGGGCTTCCAATCGCCCGCTCAAATCGCTTTCCGAAATGCTGCGCGGCAAGCAGGGGCGTTTCCGCCAGAACCTGCTGGGCAAGCGCGTGGACTATTCCGGCCGTTCGGTTATCGTCGTTGGCCCGAACCTCAAAATTTACCAGTGCGGTCTGCCGAAGGAAATGGCCATCGAGCTGTTCAAGCCCTTCGTTATCAAGCGCTTGGTAGAAATGGGCAAGGCAACCAACGTCAAGGACGCGCAAAAGAAGATCGACCGCGCCTACGATTCGGCAAACGAATGCGTTTGGGACGCGCTGGAAAACGTTATCAAAGAGCACCCCGTGCTTCTCAACCGTGCGCCTACGTTGCACCGCCTTTCCATTCAGGCGTTCGAGCCGATCTTGGTAGAAGGCCGTGCCATCAAACTGCACCCGCTGGTTTGCCCGGCGTTCAACGCCGACTTTGACGGTGACCAGATGCCGGTTCACGTTCCGCTTTCGGCGGAGGCGCAGGCCGAGGCAAGATTTTTAATGCTTTCGGCAAATAACCTGCTCAAACCGATGGACGGTAAAGCTGTTACCGTTCCTTCGCAGGATATGATCCTGGGCGCTTACTACCTGACCATGGAGAAGGACGGCGAGGCCGGCGAAAACGGCCGCTACCGCGACTTTAACGAGGCAATGTGCGCCTACCAGAACGGCGTTCTGGGTCTGCACGCAAAAATCTGGGTTCGTGTGGAAAAGGAGATCGACGGCGAGAAGAAGACCGCTGTGATCAACACCACCCTGGGCAGATTGATCTACAACAACGTCATTCCGCAAAACCTCGGTTTTGTGGATCGCACCAAGCCCGAAAACCAGTTCAAACTGGAAATCGAGTTTGTGGTGAAAAAGAAGGAACTCGGACAGATCATTGACCGTTGCATCCGCAACAACGGCCCGGCCATTTGCGCCGACATGCTGGACGAGATCAAAGCGCTCGGCTACCAGTATTCCACCCGCGCGTCGCTCTCCATTTCGGTTTACGATATGACCATTCCGAAGGAGAAGACCCCGCTCATTGAGGCGGCGCAAAAACAGGTGGACGTACTCAACGAGTACTACAAGCGCGGTCTGTTCTCGGATGAGGAGCGTTACAACGCGGTCATCAAACTCTGGAACAAGACCACCGACGACGTGACCGAAAAGTTGCAGGAAAGTTTCAGCCGCTACAACCCGATCAAGATCATGTCGGATTCCGGCGCCCGTGGTTCGGTTGCGCAAATGCGTCAGCTCGCCGGTATGCGCGGACTGATGTTTGCAACCAACGGTCGTACCATCGAAATCCCGATCAAATCCAACTTCCGCGAAGGTCTGAACATTCTGGAATACTTCATGGGCGCAAAGGGTTCGCGTAAGTCCCTGTCGGATACGGCGCTCCGTACCGCCGACTCGGGTTACCTGACCCGCCGTCTGGTTGACGTTTCGCAGGATGTGATCGTCCGCGAGGTCAAGTGCGATACCAAAGAGGGCGCTTGGGTCACCGATATTATGGATGATAAGAACGTTCTGGAATCGCTCTCCGAGCGCATTCTGGGCAGATTTACCATGGGCCCTGTGGTACACCCCGAAACCGGCGAAGTGCTGGTGGAGGACGACACCATGATCACCGAGGAAATGACCAAGAAGATCGAAGCGGCAGGCATTAAGAGCGTTTGCATCCGCACGGCCATCCAGTGCCACGCGCGCCACGGTATTTGCGCGCATTGCTACGGCGCCGATCTTGCAAACGGCAAACTCGTCAACGTTGGCGAGGCGGTGGGCATCATCGCCGCGCAGTCCATCGGTGAGCCGGGTACCCAGCTGACGATGCGTACCTTCCACTCCGGCGGCGTTGCCGGCTCGGATATTACGCAAGGTCTGCCCCGCGTTGAGGAACTGTTTGAGGCGCGCCAGCCCAAAAAACCGGCCATTATTACCGATGTTGACGGTACCGCGCACATCAACGTGGATACCAATATGATCCACCACGTCACCATCACGCCGGACGCAGGCAGCGAGCAAATGTCCCCGCGCGAATATCAAATCCCGTACGGAACCAAACTTGCCATTATTGAAGGACAGCACCTGGCAAAGGGCGAGTCCATCACCGAGGGCAATAAGGCGCCGGCCGACGTTATGAAGGTGCTGGGATTGGATGCCGTTTACGAATACCTGATCAAGGAAATTCAAAAGGTTTACCGTTCGCAGTCCTGTAACGTCAACGATAAACACGTAGAGATCATTGCTCGCCAGATGACGCGCAAGATCCAGGTGGACGACGCGGGCGACACCGGCCTGCTGACCGGCTCGCGCATTGATAAGTCCGCGTTCGAGGACGCCAACAAGGCGATCCAGGAGCGGATCGACGCGGGCGAGACCGACCTGCACCTTGCTGCCGGTACGGTGGTCCTGCTGGGTATTACCCGCGCTTCGCTGCAAACCGAATCCTTCCTCTCGGCGGCTTCCTTCCAGGAAACCACCCGCGTGCTGACCGAGGCGGCGATCGACGGAAAGGTCGACCACCTGATCGGTTTGAAGGAGAACGTTATCATCGGCAAACTGATCCCTGCCGGAACCGGTATGGAGTGCTACAAGAACATCGGCGTTCACCGCGTGGACAAAACCGATTCGGTTGCCGGATAATCCGCTTTCAAAACACAAAAAAGAGCCGTTCGCAAGTCGGGCGGCTCTTTGCATTGCGAGTAAATGTAATAAATATTGACTTTTTTCGTCTTATGTGATATAATATGCAATGCGTTACGTAAATTGAAAATTTGAAGTTGAGAGGTACAAAAAGATGAAGTGCTCCAAATGTGGTTTTGAAGTAGACTCAACTGCAAAATATTGTTCTCAATGTGGCGAAGAAATGAACAAGCCACAAAAGAAAATCTGTCCAAATTGTGACTATGAAATGGATATGGGAAGTTTGTTTTGCCCACAATGTGGAAAAGAAGTGGGGCAGAATCCTTTAAAAGCAGAACAACCACAAAGTAAAAGACAAGGATCATTTTTTGGTAGGCTTTTTAAAGGAATCCTGATTACGTTTGTATGTCTTGCATTGGTCGCAACGTTGCTTTTCTTCGCGGCTTGTTTTTCAGACTGGAATAAGCATTATAAAAAATCCGAATCTTTTGGCCAATATTTGAAGGATTTTGCTGGAATGTTTACTAAAACGTACTATTTGGAGAGCCCTAATCGTGTTTGGAATAATTTTAAATTTGTTGAGTTTACATTTGATGTGGACATAAACCCGATAGGTACAGTGCAGGCAATTAATTCAGGGAATGCTACAATTGTGTGTGACTATTGGATTGAAGTAAATCCGGAAAAGCAGGAAAAAACAAAGTTTAACTATTATGATTCTTTTGTTGAGATGGAAATTGAAGTTGAATATGAAATTCCCGGCACAAGCGGGAGAATTAAAAAGTACGAAAAGCAAACCGTAAAGATCACACTTGATCAAGAGGGCTACGGCAGAATTAGCGGCAGAATCACTTTAAATGGGTTTACGGACTCTTGCTATGCGACCTGTAAAATAGTAAACAAACAGGGACGCGTAAAGATAGAAAAGTAAATTATTTAACGGATATACTTAAAATTTGATACAAATTCCCATTGTATTTGTGCAAAACGGAGAATTTTTGTAGCAAGTATGTATAGGCTTGACAAAAAATGGTTAAAGTGATATAATAAAATGTAATTTTGGAGCTATGCCCTAACTATGCAATTTTGCAGGGCAAGGGGCATTGGCAGCGGCAGTTCCACGCGGCAAAAGCCGGGTGTCTGTAAGATAAACATTAAATTCTGGAAGAAGGAGGAAAAAGAATGCCAACATTCAACCAACTTGTCAAACAAGGTCGCGGCGAAAAGGTGTACAAATCCAAGGCACCGGTTCTGCAAAAGGGTTTCAACTCGAAGAAGAACATCGCGATCGACCAGTCGGCACCGCAGAAAAGAGGCGTTTGCACCAAGGTTTCTACCACCAGCCCGAAGAAACCGAACTCGGCAATGCGTAAAATCGCAAGAGTTCGTTTAACCAACGGCCTGGAAGCAACGGTCTACATTCCCGGTATCGGACACAACCTGCAAGAGCACTCGGTTGTTCTGATTCGCGGCGGTAGAGTTCGTGACCTGCCTGGTGTACGTTATCATATCATCCGCGGAACGCTGGATGCGCAAGGCGTTGCCAACCGGCAACAGGCCCGCTCCAAGTACGGAGCAAAAGCTGCTAAAAAGAAGAAGTAATTCCGAGGTTTAGCAACACAAAAACCGAAAGCATCATTTCCGAACAGCCCGTTTGTTGTGAATTCCATAATTTAATGTTTATGTTTCACCTCGGACGCGGCGCCAACAGAAGATTTGCTTTTGAGTACCAATGATCTCATATTTTTCATGAAGGAGGGAAGTACAGTGCCGAGAAGAGGTCGTATTGCCAAAAGAGATGTATTGCCGGATCCGTTGTACGGTTCCAAACTGGTAACCAAACTGATTAACAACGTGATGTATGACGGCAAAAAGGGCGTAGCCCAAACAATTGTTTACGACGCTTTCAAGCAGATCGAGGAAAAACAGGGAAAGAACCCGTTGGAAGTTTTCCAGGAAGCGCTTGAAAACATTATGCCTGTTTTAGAGGTGAAGGCTCGCCGCGTAGGCGGTTCCACCTACCAGGTTCCGATGGAAGTCAGAGCCGACAGACGTCAAACGCTTGGCTTGCGTTGGTTGATCCAATTTGCAAGAAAACGCGGTGAAAAGACGATGGCGGACAGACTTGCAGGAGAAATTCTGGATGCCAAGAACAGCGCAGGCGGAGCATTCAAGAAAAAAGAAGAAACCCATCGTATGGCAGAAGCAAACAAAGCGTTTGCACATTACAGATATTGATATCTGCCACAGCAAGTCCCAAGGAGATAACCATTCATGCCAAGAGAGTATTCACTTGAAAACACCAGAAACATCGGTATTATGGCGCACATCGACGCCGGGAAGACCACAACTACCGAGCGGATCCTGTTCTACACGGGAAAAACGCACAAGTTGGGCGAAACCCACGACGGTAGCGCGACCATGGACTGGATGGCGCAGGAGCAGGAGCGCGGTATTACCATCACTTCTGCCGCAACCACCTGTTTCTGGAAAGGGAACCGTATCAACATTATTGATACTCCCGGCCACGTGGACTTTACCGTTGAGGTAGAGCGTTCCCTTCGCGTGCTGGACGGCGCAGTAACCGTTCTGTGTGCAAAGGGCGGCGTGGAACCGCAGTCCGAAACCGTTTGGCGCCAGGCCGACAAATACAAGGTGCCCCGTATGGTGTACGTCAACAAAATGGATATTACCGGCGCGGATTTTTACCGCGTTGTGGATATGATCCATACCAGACTGCACGCCAACGGCGTACCGATCCAGTTGCCGATCGGCAAGGATATGACCTTCCGCGGTATCATCGACCTGATGACGATGGAAGCGGACATTTATTACGATGATCTTGGAAAAGATATGCGCGTGGAGCCTATTCCGGATGATATGAAGGAACAGGCGCAAACCTACCGCGAGCAAATGGTGGAAGCCATTGCCTCCACCGACGACGGATTGATGGAGAAGTACCTGGAAGGGGAAGAGATCTCCATTGATGAATTGAAAGTCGCTTTGCGCAAAGCCTGCATTGCAAACGAGATCGTTCCGATCGTCTGCGGTACTTCCTACCGCAACAAAGGCGTTCAGAAACTGCTGGATGCAATTGTGGACTATATGCCCAACCCGACCGATATTCCCGCCATTCGCGGCACCAACCCGAGCACCGGCGACGAAGAGGATCGTCACTCCTCGGATAGCGAGCCGTTCTCCGCGTTGGCGTTCAAGATCATGACAGACCCGTTTGTGGGCAAGCTCTGCTATTTCCGGGTTTATTCCGGCTCGGTCAAAGCGGGCGACATCGTTTACAACTCCACAAAGGGCAAAACCGAGCGCTTGGGCCGCATTCTGCAAATGCACGCCAACGAGCGCAAGGATATTGATTGCTGCTATGCAGGCGATATTGCCGCGGCGATCGGTGTAAAGAACACCACCACCGGCGATACCTTCTGCGATGAAAAGCACCCGGTCATTCTCG
>CAMPBZ010000046.1 GCA_946641795.1 uncultured Clostridia bacterium | reverse complement strand
CGTCAAACTGAAAATACCGGAACACCTGATGCACCCGGGTGACTTGCCATTGCTTGATATTATCGGTGTGTGGATAGGGTAACCAGAACAACCGCTTGGAAAAATGCCGCACCACGGTGTGCTTATGCAAAAATTTTTGATCGTTGAACTTTTGCGGCAGCATTTTTTTGCGGGTGGTGGAGCGGATGATGGCAGATTGATCGGCAAAGACGAGCTTCTTTTTGCGGATCCAATCGCGCGCCTTGCCCAACAGGTTGGTCTTGCGCATCTCTTTCATATTGAACAGCAGTACCCCGGCGTTGACGTAGTTGGGGTGGATGAGGTATTTGCCGTAGTGGTCGCGCGCCGCGGCGTATTCAAAGCCCTCCACGTCAATGTCGTAAAGCAGGTGAATATCGCGGTTGAATAGCAGGTCGGCGTCCAGATAGAGGAGCTTTTCGGGCATTCCCGGCACCAGATCGGCAAACAGGCGAATGAGCGTATAGGGCGAGCAGTAAGCGCTCTCGTTGGGGCAGCCGGCAAACTCGGCGCGGTAGTATTCGCCAACGTCAAAAAGAAGCACGCGGTTTTCGGGATTGTACTCGCGCATCACGTCTTGGAGAAAGTCCGCCATTTTCTGCGGGATGGGCGTATAGGCCGGTTTGAGCGCGGTCAGATCCATTGTGTAAAGGTAAACGGTGATCGGCTCGTCGGTGCGGCTCCGTTTGAGAATGGAAAGCACGCAGGTCAGAATGCCGTCAAAAACCTTGTCGTTTCCGCAAAATAAAAGGTTCATCATTCCCGGCTTTCCTCCTTTTTGATGTATTGAATGACCACGCAGTCGGATGCTTCCGCCCGGCGGCACATCGTTTCGTACACGCGGTTGCGCAAATCGGCCGTCCGCTCGCGCAAGGGGAGGCTGTCGTCCGGGAAGAACGGGCCGTCCACATAGGTCACGATTTGCGGTTTTTCGGAATGCTTGCGTTTTTGGTAGGTATTGGTAAAGCAAAAGACCGGCGCGCCGTACTTGATGGGGTAGTAGAACGAGGTATCCGGGAACGGGCGGATCTTGGTGTAGTAGGGCCAGATATGCGCCTCGGGATAAACGACCACCGCCTTTTTTTGCTGGATGCGGTACTCGATGGCCGCAAGAAAATTGCGGTAGGCCGCGCGGTCGTCGGGCAGCGGAATGGCTCCCAGTGAGGGCGCTACTCTGCCCACCGCGGGAATGGACACGTTGTTGGGGTGAACGATGATGTATTTATCCTTGCGCTTTTCGATCATATTCGGCATAAACGCGTCGCCAAGATCCTGCGTGTGGTTTCCGTACAGGAAATAGCCCTGCCCCCGGTAAGGTTTGAGCACCTGCGCGTTCACGATTTTGTGGCGGAACTTGCACTTGGTATAAAAGAAGGCGATGGGGTGCGCCACAATGCGGTACCAGAAGAAATGGGTGAAGCGGCGGAAGAGCGATTTGCGGACGTAAACATAGTCCTTGTCGATTTTGATGGGCTCGATGACGGCGGTGGAAAACTCGTCGGTCAGCTCGTTTTCGTAGTAAATGACCTTGCGCGTTTCGCGTTTGGGTTTTTCGTAGTGCCGTTTTGCCATTGCTCTTTCCCCCTTTCCCTAAAAAGATACGATGTCAGCTGTATTATATCATATAACAGGCGTTTCGTCAAGAGCAAAAAATACCCCCGGCCTGCCGGAGCAGGTCGGGGGCTTTTTCATTTCGCAAATGCGATTTTTTTTGCAAATGCGAAATTATTCGTACAGTTTGCCCATTTTGAGCAGACGTTGATATTTTGCCTTTGCATTGGCGTCGGCCTTGGCGAAGAGCTCGGCGGCCCGTTCGGGGAAGGACTGTGCCAATCTTGCATAGCGGGTCTCGGACTTGATGAAGTCCACGTAATCGCGGCTGGGTTCCTTGGAGTCGATGGAGAGCTTGTTGCTTTCCAGCGTGGGGTTGTAGCGGAACATCTGCCAGTAGCCGGCCTCAACCGCCTTCTTCATTTCGAGCTGGCAGTTCTGCATACCGCCTTTGAGCCCGTGCATTTCGCAGGGC
Organism: uncultured Clostridia bacterium; assembly: GCA_946641795.1. GTDB lineage: Bacteria > Bacillota > Clostridia > Oscillospirales > CAG-272 > UMGS1865. The sequence continues at coordinate 6,388 of CAMPBZ010000046.1, read as the reverse complement.
GCATAGCCGATGATGAGGGACGGGCCGTGGTAAGCCTCGGCCTCTTTGAGGGCTTTGAGCAGCTGGTTCATATCCGCGCCCATAGCGACCTGGGCAACGTAAACGTAGCCGTAGGACATTGCAATTTCAGCCAAGTTCTTTTTGCCAATGGCCTTGCCGGCGGCGGCAAACTGCGCCACCTGACCGATGTTGGAAGCCTTGGAAGCCTGTCCGCCGGTGTTGGAATACACCTCGGTATCAAAGACGAAGACGTTGACATCCTCGCCCGAAGCGAGCACGTGGTCAAGACCGCCGAAGCCGATGTCGTATGCCCAACCGTCGCCGCCGAAGATCCAGATGGACTTCTTGGCAAGGTAATCCTTCTCGGCCAAAATCTTCTTGGCCTCGTCGCATCCGCATTTTTCCAGCATTGCAACCAGCGCCTTGGTAGCCGCGGCGTTCTTCTCGCCGTCGTCCACGGTGTTCAGGTATTCGTCGATGATCGCCTTCTTCTCGGCGTCCTCAACCTTTTCGCCCAGCGCCTTGATATAGCCGATGAGCTTTGCGCGAACCGTCTTTTGACCGAGGGCAATGCCCAAACCGTGCTCGGCGTTATCCTCGAACAGCGAGTTTGCCCAAGCCGGGCCCTTGCCCGATTCGCGGTTGACCGTGTAGGGGGTTGCGGGAGCCGAGCCGCCCCAAATGGAGGAGCAACCGGTGGCGTTGGAAATGTACATCCGCTCGCCGAACAGCTGGGTGACGATGCGGGCGTAGGAAGTTTCGGCGCAGCCTGCGCAGGAGCCGGAGAACTCCAACAGCGGCTGTTTGAACTGGCTGCCCTTGACCGTTGCGTTGATGAGTTCGGGCTTTTCGGAAACGTTGGCTACGGCGTAGTCAAACGCGGCCTGCTGTGCGGACTCGTTTGCCTGCGGCACCATCTCGATGGCGAGCTTGGGAGCGGCCAGTTTTGCGGCGGCTTTTGCGGCTGCCTTCGGGTCGAGATCGGGCTGCTCGGCGGCAACCGTCTTTTGTGCGTTCTCAATGGCCTTGTTGGAAACCGGGCAGGCTTTAACGCAAAGCGTGCATCCCATGCAGTCCAGCGGGCTGATGGCCATTGTGAACTTGTAAGTGGTCTTAATGACCGGCTTTTCGGTAAACTTGGTAACTGCCGGTGCCTTTGCGGCTTCCTCTTCGGTCATGGCAAACGGACGAATGGCCGCGTGCGGGCAGACGAAAGCGCAGTTGTTGCACTGAATGCAGTTTTCGGGGTGCCAGGTGGGCACAAACACGGCAACGCCGCGTTTCTCGTAGGCGGCGGAACCCTGCGGGAACTGGCCGTCCACATACTTTTCAAACGCCGAAACGGGAAGGCTGTCGCCCGCCATAGCGTCCACCGGTTCCACAACCTTGTTGACGAACTCGACCAGGTCGGCGCGCGGGCCGGTCACTTCGGCTTTGGGCGCGTCCTTGCCGGCGGTCTTCCAGGCGGCGGGAACGTCGATCTTCACAAAGGTATCCTTGCCTGCGTCAATGGCGGCGTAGTTGAGGTCAACGATCGCCTGACCCTTCTTGATGTAGGACTTGTATGCCATCTTCTTCATATACTCGATGGCCTCTTCGGCGGGCAGGATCTTTGCCAGCGCAAAGAATGCCGATTGCAGAACGGTGTTTTTCACCTTTGCGTTGCCGAGGTTGATGGCAATGGAGGTTGCGTTGATGGTGTAGAAGTTGATGTTGTTGTTTGCAAGGTAGGACTTGACCGAGTTGGGCAGGTGCTCGTCCAGCTCTTCGGGCTTCCACTGGCAGTCCAACAGGAAGGTGCCGCCGGGAACAATGTCCGAAACCATATCGTATTTGGTCAGGTAGGCCTGGTTATGGCAGGCAACAAAGTTTGCCTTGTTGATGTAGTAGGGGCTCTTGATGGGCTTATCGCCGAAGCGCAGGTGCGAAATGGTGATACCGCCGGTCTTTTTGGAGTCGTACTGGAAATAAGCCTGAATGAACTTATCGGTATGGTCGCCGATGATCTTGATGGAGTTCTTGTTGGCGCCAACGGTGCCGTCGCCGCCCAGACCCCAGAACTTGCAGGAAATGGTGCCTGCCGCCGCGGTTACGGGCGCGGGCTTTTCATCCAGCGAGAGGCCGGTAACATCGTCCTTGATGCCGATGGTAAAGCTGTTCTTCGGCTTCTTGGCGTCCAGGTTCTCGTAAACGGCAAAAATGGAGGCCGGAGTGGTATCCTTGGAGCCGAGGCCGTAGCGGCCGCCGACAACAACGTCCATCTTTCTGCCGGTTTGTGCCAGCGCGGCAACAACGTCCAGATAGAGCGGGTCGCCCAGCGCGCCGGGCTCTTTGGTGCGGTCAAGAACCGCGATCTTCTTTACGGTTGCGGGAATGGCCTCGGCCAGTTTCTCGGCAACGAACGGGCGGTACAGGCGAACCTTGACAAGGCCGACCTTCTCGCCGGCGGCGAGCATATAGTCGATGACCTCTTCGGCAACGTCGCAAACCGAACCCATTGCAACAATCACCTTTTCAGCATCGGGCGCGCCGTAGTAGTTGAAGAGCTTATAATCGGTACCCAGTTTGGCGTTGACTTTGCCCATGTACTCTTCCACAATGCCGGGGAGCGCCTGGTAGTACTTGTTGCAGGCCTCTCTGTGCTGGAAGAAGATGTCACCGTTCTCGGCAGAGCCACGCAGAGCGGGATGCTCCGGGCTCAATGCGTGCTTGCGGAAAGCCGCAACCGCGTCCAGATCCACCATTTCGGCAAGATCCTTGTAGTCCCAAACTTCGATTTTCTGGATTTCGTGCGAGGTGCGGAAACCGTCGAAGAAGTTGAGGAACGGAACGCGACCCTTAATGGAAGCCAGGTGCGCAACGGCGCCCAGGTCCATAATTTCCTGCTGGTTGGTCTCGGCCATCATTGCAAATCCGGTCTGGCGGCAGGCGTAAACGTCGGAGTGGTCACCGAAAATGTTGAGCGCGTGGGAAGCTACGCAGCGCGCCGAAACGTGAATGACGCAGGGGAGCAGCTCGCCGGCGATTTTGTACATATTCGGGATCATCAGAAGAAGACCCTGGGAAGCGGTGTAGGTAGTGGTGAGCGCACCGGCGGCGAGAGAGCCGTGAACGGCACCTGCGGCGCCTGCCTCGGATTGCATTTCCATCACCTTGACCCGTTCACCGAAAATGTTTCTTGCCGGCTCGCCGAAGATGTTTTTGTCGGTTGCCGACCAGGTGTCGGTGACCTCCGCCATCGGGGAAGAAGGCGTGATCGGGTAGATGGCGGCAACTTCCGTGAACGCATAGGAAACGTGCGCCGCGGCGGTGTTACCGTCCATAGACAGTTTCTTTCTTTGAATTGCCATAACTGATAGAACCTCCTGTTTTTTTTGTTTGAAATTGTCCTTGTTCTGACAGACCATATGTCATCAGTTTACATTCTAACATAATCCTATAAAAAAGTAAAGAGATTTTTGCAAATTTTTGCCTGAAAATCCGAAAGTTTTTGCGCCGCGGCAACAAAAAAGGTTGCCGCAAAAGCGGCAACCCGAAAGCCCGGAGGGATCAAAGCTCCAAAAGGATCTCCCGCAGGGCGTTTGCAAACAGGCGCACGTCCTCCCGCCGGCTCCCTTCCCCAAAGCTGACGCGCACGGCGCCGCCCCGGGGCGTTCCCAGCGTTTTGTGGGCCAGCGCCGCGCAATGAAACCCGGCACGCACGCAAAATCCGCGTTCATCCAGCGCCGCGGCAAGCGGCTCGGAACCGATGCGATCCGACCAAAAGGAGAGCACCGCGCCCGAAAACTGCGGCGCCGCAACGGAAACACCGGGAATGGCTCGCAGATCGCCCGCAAGCGCCTCCCAAAGCCGTTTTTCGCGCAGGCGGACGGCGGCGAAAGAGCGCTTTTCCGCCAGTTTGAGCGCCTGGTGCAAGCCGGCAATGGCGGGCAACGGCAGTGTTCCCGCCTCGTAGCGTTCGGGCGGGTCGCCCGGCATTTCGGGATCCAGCGAGCCGACCCCGCTTCCCCCTTGCAACAGCGGCTCCAAAACGGTATTCTGCTCCAAAATCAGCAGTCCCACCCCCTGCGGGCCGCAAAGCCCTTTGTGGCCGGGAATGCAGACCGCGTTTGCCGAAAGCGCGCCGAGATCGACCGGCAAATGCCCCGCCGACTGCGCCGCGTCCACAACAAAGCGGATGCCGTAGCGCCGGCAAAGCGCCCCGATTTTTGCCACCGGAAGCACCGCCGAGCAAACATTGGAAGCGTGGGTGCAAACCAGCAGTTTGGTGTTGGGGCGAATGCGCTCGGCAATGCCTTGCAGGATCTTTTCGGCGGTGGCGGAAGGGTCGTTTGCAAAGGTGGGAAAAACCGTGTAGGTGATTTTCCCTTCCTTTGCAAGTTTCCACACCGGGCGATAGACCGCGTTGTGCTCCAAATCCGAGATCAGCACGTGGTCGCCCGGCCGGAGACTGCCCCGCACGGCCTGGTTGATGGCCGCGGTGGCGCCGGCGGTAAAAATCACCTGCTCCGGCGACGCGGCTCCAAAGAGCTTTGCCGCCGCGGCACGGCAATCGTAAAGCAGTTCCGCGGCCTGTATCGACGATCGGTACCCGCCCCTGCCGGCGTTTCCCGCGCAGGATTGCAGACAGTTGCAAACGCCCGCAACCACCTCGGGCGGTTTGGGAAAACTCGTTGCCGCGTGATCCAGGTAGATCATATTCTTTTGCCCCCGTACGGGCGGATGCCGGCGGCGCGCAACAGCCGCCGCACTTCGCGCTCCCGCCCGCAGGCGTAGGAAACGGCATAGGCACAGCCGGAGCCGGTGGCCGCGGGGTCGTTGCGCACGACTATGGCCGCAATGCCACCGTGCGCAAGCACCTCCTTGGCGTGCATTGCCCGGGTAACGGTGCCAACGGGCAAGAGGCAGGTGCCGCCGTTTGTTGGATTGGGCATTGTTTCAACGCCTCCTTCCCTTGTTTTTGTTTTTCCTTCCATCAGAAAAACAGAGGGGGAGCCCCCTCTGTTTCAGTGTATGAAAAACCGGCCGGCCGGGTGCGCAAAAAAGGGCGCGCCGGAACCGGCGCGCCCGAAAGGCGGTTATACTTCTTTGCGGTCAAAGGCGTCAAACGCCGTCCACAGGAACACGACCATGTGCAATACCAGCACCACGATCGCCGTTCCGATATTCTGCCGCGGGAACACCGAAACCCCGCGCAAAATCTGGGAGAGGTTGATGTTTGCAAAAATCAGGTATCTTCCCCAATCGGCGCCCACCAGCGCAAGAATGGAGTTGACGGTGTTGCCGCCGTACATAATGAGCAGGCTGATGCCCACCGCCGCGCCGGCGTTGCGGAACAACGAGGAGATCATAAACGCGAGGGTTGACATGACCAGAATGCCCACCAGTTCCAACAGGTAGCTGCCCAAAAGGAGCAGGATGGGAGAGGAGCGCTTGATCTCGCCGCCCGCGGCCGTAAGGATGGGCAGGAAGAAATCCCCGCCGCCGCAGAACAGAATGCCGAACAGAATATTGCTCACCAGCAAAACAAGGAAGAACAGCCCCGTGTGGAGCAGGAGCGAGCAGTATTTGGAAAGCAGGATCTTCCAGCGGGCGGCCGGCGTAATGAGTAAAAACTTGATGGTCCCCTTGCCAAACTCGCTTGCCACCATACCCGCCGCCAGGATGACGCTGAAAATCAGCACCACGGAGGTGATGGAAACGGTGGTGTTCAGCGTATCCCAAAGCCGGCTGCTCTCGCCGGCGGTGCCGAGGTTCATCAGCGTATTCATCAGCTGGAAGGAGTCGCCCGGATTGACGCGAATGTTGTTTTCCAGCCGGTATTTGAGCAAAGCGTAGCGATCTTTTGCCGTTTCCAGCGTTTCGCGCACCAGCTCGGGGTTGTATTCGGCGTAAGCCTCCACCCGGCGCAGTTCCAAAAGCGCGCTGCTCATTTCCATTGCAACGCCGTAGCGCCAATCCTTGCCGTCCGGGTTGACGTTGTTTTCAACGCAGAAGCGGTAGCCGGCGTTCGCCGCCTCGGCAAAAGCCGGGCTCGCGGCGTACAGGGTCTCGTTTTCTTCCATCAGGTAGCGGTAGTAGCCGAGGTAATCATTCCCGCGGATAAGCCGTTCCAGGCGCGCGGCAAGCGTGTCGTCGCCCGCCGTTTTGGCCTCGGCATACCGCGCCGTAACATCGGTCACGTAGCGCCAGTCATCGGAGCCTTCTACGCATTCCAAAAGCAGGCTGTAACGGTAAAAATCCCTTTGGTAGATCGCGCGGATCGTCGGATCGGTCTCGTTTTGCATCCCCTCCTGCGCGTACTCGATCTCGGTTTGGCAAAACGCGGGAAAATCGGAGATGGTATTGTAATCCTGACCGTTCAGAAGATTTGTAAAAATGCCGATCA
>CAMPBZ010000045.1 GCA_946641795.1 uncultured Clostridia bacterium | reverse complement strand
CGCAAAATGTATGGCGGACAAAACAGCAACCTGCCGCTCAAACTCAATATGGCAGGCGTTATGCCCATCATCTTTGCAAGCTCCATCGTTTCCATTCTTCCCACCATTGCAAACTTTACGAGCGGTGGTTTCAAAACCTTCGTAAACAACTGGTTGGATAGCGGAACACCCATTTATATCATCTCCTATATCGTTCTGATCTGGCTGTTCTCGTATTTCTATATTATGATCTCGTTCAACCCCATAGAAGTATCGAACAATATCAGAAGTCAGGGCGGTTCGGTTCCGGGTATTCGTCCCGGCAAACCGACGGCAGATTATATCAAAAAGATCCTCAACCGCATTACAACGCTGGGCGCATTCTTCCTCATTCTGGTTGCCGGCGTTCCGATGATCATCGGTGCAACCGTTCCGGAATTTGCGCGTCTTGCAACCTTCGGCGGCTCTTCGCTGCTGATTCTTGTCGGCGTTGCGCTGGAAACCGCGCAGCAGCTCGAAGCGCAAATGTCGATGCGGAACTACAAGGGCTTCCTGGATGACTGATTGCGGAAAGGAACCAACTCCACATGAAAATTATTTTACTTGGAGCACCCGGAGCGGGGAAAGGCACCCAATCCGCCAACATTTCCGAGAAATACAACATTCCCGCCATTGCCACGGGTGATATTCTCCGCGCGGCAATCAAAAACGGGACCGAACTTGGCAAAGCTGCAAAGTCGTATATCGATGCCGGCAAGCTGGTTCCGGATGACGTTGTAATCGGGATCATCAAAGAGTATCTCGGCTCCGATGCCTGCAAAAACGGCTTTATTCTCGATGGTTTCCCGCGCTCTATCCCGCAAGCGGAAGCGCTGGACGCTATGGGCGTAAAGATCGACGTTGTGCTTTCCATCGAAGTTGCGGATGAAAAGATCATCGAACGTATGAGCGGACGTCGCGTCTGCCCGTGCGGAGCATCTTACCACGTGCTTTATAAGGCGCCTGCAAAAGAGGGTGTATGCGACAAATGCGGCCAGGCACTTTACGTGCGCGCCGATGACGCCGCAGAAACCGTCAAGAGCAGGCTGGAAACCTTCCACGCACAAACCGAGCCCCTCAAAGCGTTCTACGCCAAAAAGGGCAACCTGGTAACTGTGCAGGGACAGGAAGAGGTCGCGGACACAACTCGTCTTGTGTTCGAGGCGCTTCGCCCCTACGAGGCGTAAGCAATGATCCACTTAAAGAATTCCCAACAAATCACTCTGATGAAGGATGCAGGCCGTATCACGGGGGAAGCCTTGTTGCTTGCCCGTGATATGGTCCGCCCCGGCATCACGACCTACGAGATCGACGAGGCAATTCGCCACTATATCGAAAAATGCGGAGCCAAACCCACCTTTTTGGGTTACGGCGGCTTTCCGGCAAGCGCTTGTATCAGCGTGAACGACGAGGTCATCCACGGCATTCCTTCCAAAAAGAAGGTGCTCAAAGAGGGCGACATCGTCAAAATCGACACCGGCGCTACCTACCGCGGCTATGTGGGCGATTCGGCAAGAACCATTCCGGTTGGAACGGTGAGCGCCGAGGCGCAAAAACTGATTGAAGTAACAAGAACAAGTTTCTTCAAAGGGGTAGAGCAGGTCAAGGTCGGAAACCGTCTGGGCGACATTGGCGCCGCCATTGACGGATACGTTGTGGCAAACGGTTTTTCCACCGTCAAACGCTACGTCGGCCACGGGATCGGGACAGATATGCACGAGCCGCCCGATGTTCCCAATTACGGAACGGCGGGCAGGGGCATCCGGCTTTGCGCCGGTATGACCATTGCAATCGAACCGATGGTGAACGTTGGCAGAGAGGACGTGCGGGAACTGCCCGACGGTTGGACGGTGAAAACCGCCGACGGAAAGCTCTCGGCACACTATGAAAACACAATTGCACTCACGAGCGAAGGTGTTTTGATTCTGACGCAAGTGGAACAAGACTTCTGAATGGAATGGAGGGGATTATTCTGGCACAGAAAGATGACGTGATTGAATTTGAAGGTACGGTGATTGAGGCATTGCCCAACGCCAACTTCAAGGTCAAGCTGCCCAACGGGCATATCGTAACCGCCCATATTTCGGGTAAGCTTCGTATGAACTATATCAAAATTCTGCCGGGGGATCGCGTAACGGTTGAGGTATCGGTTTACGACCTGACCAAAGGGCGCATTACCTGGCGGGCAAAATAACGCGAGAAAGGAATGGTAACGACACAATGAAAGTGAAACCATCCGTAAAAAAGATCTGCGATAAATGCAAGATCATCAAAAGAAAAGGCAAGATTATGGTGATTTGCGAAAACCCCAAGCATAAGCAAAGACAGGGTTGAGCAAACAAACCGGAAAATGCCGAAATTCAACAGAAAGGTGAGTTAAGAAATGGCTCGTATTGCTGGTGTTGATATCCCGAATAACAAGCGCGTTGAAATCGCTCTGACCTATATTTACGGGATCGGACGCAAGAGCGCAAACGATATCCTTGCAAAAACAGGTGTCAATCCCGATACCCGTGCAAAGGATCTGACCGAAGAAGAAGTTGCAAAACTTCGTGATGAAATTGAAAATTCTTACACCGTTGAAGGTGATCTCCGCCGCGATGTTGCAATGAACATCAAACGTATGGTGGAAATCAACTGCTACCGCGGGATCCGTCACAGAAAAGGACTTCCCGTACGTGGGCAGAGAACCAAAACGAATGCAAGAACCCGCAAAGGTCCCGCAAAGACCATTGCAAACAAGAAGAAGTAAAGGAGTGGAATCTGAAAAATGGCAAAAGCAGCTACTACTAAGAGAGTTGTGAAGAAACGCCGCGAGAGAAAGAACATTGAAAAAGGCGCGGTCCATATTCAAACAACTTTCAACAACACGATTATCACCATTTCCGATGTAGACGGCAACACCATTTCCTGGGCGTCGGCCGGCGAGCTCGGTTTCAAAGGTTCCAGAAAGTCCACTGCGTTCGCTGCACAGTCCGCGTCCGAAACCGCTGCAAAGGCAGCAATGGAGCACGGCTTGAAATCGGTGGAAGTATTTGTAAAAGGCCCCGGCCAGGGTCGTGAATCCGCAATTCGCGCGCTGGAAACCGTTGGTTTGCAAATCACGATGATCAAAGACGTTACGCCCATTCCGCACAACGGTTGCAGACCGCCGAAGCGTAGACGCGTTTAATTTTTGGTGGAGGTAAAAGACTATGGCAAGATATACAGGTCCCGTTTGCAGACTTTGCCGCAGAGAAGGCACAAAACTGTTCCTCAAAGGCGATCGCTGCACAAGCGGCAAATGCGCGCTTGATCGCAGAAGCACCGCTCCCGGACAGCACGGCGCTGCAAACAAGAAAGTAAGAGAATACGGAATGCAGCTGCGCGAAAAGCAGAAGACCAGACGGTATTACGGCGTTCTGGAAAAGCAGTTCGTAAACTATTTTGAAGAAGCTGACCGCAAAGAGGGTATGACCGGTGAAAACCTGATCTGCCTGCTGGAAAGAAGACTGGATAACGTGGTTTACAGAATGGGCTTTGCCGCTTCGCACAAGGAAGCTCGTCAGCTCGTCCTGCACGGACATTTCACCGTCAACGGCAAAAAGGTCAATATTCCTTCTCTCATCGTCAGAGCAGGGGATGTGATCGCCGTTAAGGAAACCAGCCGCTCTTCCGAAAAATTCAAGGCGTTGGCCGAAGCCGCCGCTGCGCAAACCGCTCCGAAGTGGTTGGAAGTGAATGCCGAAGCATTTACCGCAAAGGTTGCTACGCTTCCCGCAAGAGAGGACGTTGACTTCGACTTCAACGAACAGCTGATCGTCGAACTTTATTCCAAGTAATCCCTGCGCCCGCGGTACGGATGCACTTGGAAGCGCCCGTATCGAAAAACGCAATCTGACCACAAATCAATAATAGGAGGATATTTGGAATGAATGAAATAGAGATCGAAAAGCCCGTAATTACAACGCAGGATTTGAATGATGACCATACACATGGCATCTTCGTGCTGGAACCGCTGGAACGCGGCTACGGAATCACCATCGGAAACTCGATGCGTCGTGTTCTGCTCAGCTCGCTGCCCGGCGTTGCCGTTACCAGCATTAAAATTGACGGTGTTCTGCATGAGTTCTCCACGATCCCCGGCGTCAAGGAAGACGTTACCGAGATCGTTCTGAACGTTAAGGGCATTACGGCAAAACTGTTTTGCCAGGGCCCCAAAACGGTCGTAATCGACATTACCGGTGAACGCGACGTTACCGCAGGCGATATCAAAGCCGATTCCGATATTGAAATCCTCAATCCCGACCACCACATTGCAACGGTTGGCGAGGGCGAGCGTTTCTATATGGAGTTGACGTTTGCAAACGGTCGCGGCTATGTTTCGCAGGAGCGGAACAAACTGGAAGCCAGCCTGGCGCTTGGCGGCTCTGCCTCCGCGCCGATCGGCACCATTTACACCGATTCGATCTTTACCCCTGTTTACAATGTCAAATACACGGTTGATAACACCCGTGTAGGCAACATTACCGATTACGATAAACTCACGCTGGAAGTGCTCACCAACGGAACCATCTCGGCAAGAGACGCGGTTTCGCTCGGAGCCAAGATTCTCAACGAGCATCTCAACCTTTTCGTCAACCTCTCGGAGGAAACGAAGGAGAAAAAGGTGATGATCGAACGCCAGGAAACCCAAAGAGAACGGGTACTTGAGATGACCATTGAGGAACTTGACATGTCCGTGCGTTCCTTCAACTGCTTGAAGCGCGCCGGCATTGACACGGTCGAAGATCTGACCAACCGCACCGAGGAGGATATGATCAAAGTCCGCAACCTCGGCAAAAAATCTCTGGAAGAGGTCATTCAAAAGCTCCATTCGTTGGGACTGGACCTCAAGAGAGAAGAAGAGTAATCTTCAAAGCAATCGCTTAAACTGATTTGTATAATGCAAAAAGGAGGGACATAAAATGCCCGGAACAAGAAAACTCGGCAGACCGACCGCGCATCGCAAAGCAATGCTCCGCGGAATGGTCACCCTGCTCTTAGAGAACGGACAGATCGAAACCACGCTTACCAGAGCGAAGGAAGTTCGTTCCATGGCCGAAAAAATGATTACGCTCGGCAAGAAGAATACGCTTGCCAGCCGCCGCGCCGCACTTGCTTATATCACCAAGGAGGACGTTGTCAGCAAACTGTTCAACGAGATCGCTCCCGGATATGCAAAGCGCAACGGTGGATATACGCAAATTTTCAAACTCGGTGCCCGTAGAGGCGACGCCGCCGAAATGGCAATCGTTCGCCTGATCGAAAAGGATGTCACCGAGGAGAAGAAAGCCGTTCCCGCAAAGAAACCCACGGCGAAAAAGCCGGCCGCAAAGAAACCGGCCGCTAAGAAGCCGGCGGAAAAGGCGGAAGCTCCTGCCGAAGTTGAGCAGGCTCCCGTTGAAGCGGTTGAAGCTCCTGTGGAAGCTACCGAAACCCCGGCCGCTCCCAAAAAGAGAACGACCCGCAAAGCCGCTCCCAAGAAGGAAGAAACGCCTGCCGAGGAGTAATGCAATAAAAAACAGCCGACCGGAATCCGGTCGGCTGTTTTTTTTGTGGTTAATTCAATCATTTCAAAAGATATTATTGTATTTTTTTGCCGAATGTGGTAAAATAGAGTAGATCAAAGAAAAAAAGAGGGAGAGCCGATGGTAGAAGTTGTTGCGGCGTTGCTTTTGCGCACTCAAAACAAGCGGACCGAACTGCTGATCTGCCGGCGCCCTGCCAACAAAGCGCGCGGACTGCTTTGGGAGTTTCCGGGCGGCAAGATCGAGGCCGGTGAAACGCCCCGGCAGGCGCTTGCGCGCGAATGCCGCGAGGAACTTGGCGCGCGGGTCTGCGTCGGGTTGCCGTATGCAACCGTCTTGCACGAATATCCCGACCTCACCGTCCGGCTGTCGCTCTATCAGGCAATTTTTCCCGCCGGCGAACAGCCGCAAGCGCTGGAACACAGCGACCTGCGCTGGATCGCGCCCGAAGAGCTCCCGCAATATGATTTTTGTCCGGCCGATCAAATCATCCTGGAAAAAATCCAAAGGGAAGGGCTGCCCCAAATCAACGCGGTGCAGGAGCAACTGCTTTCTATGCAGGATCTTCCGTACCGCAAGTTCCAAATTCCGCTTATCCCAACGGTCAATCCCGAAACGGTCATCGGCGTCCGCACGCCCGCGCTACGCGCCTTTGCCAAATCGTTCGCTCAAACCGGGCAGGCAACCGCATTTTTGCAGATTTTGCCGCATACCTATTTTGAGGAAAACAATCTGCACGCGTTTTTAATCGAGCGGCTGGGCGACTATGCCCAAACGATTGCCGCGCTGGATGCGTTTCTGCTGCACGTGGATAACTGGGCTACCTGCGATTCGCTCTCTCCCAAGTGCTTTGCAAAGCACCATCCGGAGTTGCGGCGCGAGATCGATCGCTGGCTCCGCTCGCCGCACGTTTACGTTGTAAGATTTGCAATCAAAACGCTGATGAACGAGTTTTTGGGCGCCGATTTTCTGCCGACTGACCCGGAGCGGCTCGCCGCCTATCAAACCGACGAATATTATTTGCAAATGATGATCGCGTGGTATTTTGCCACCGCGCTTGCCAAGCGATACGACGATATGTTGCCCTATTTCCGCACCGGCGTACTGGCTCCTGCCGTTCGCAAAATGGCGGTCCGCAAGGCAAAGGACAGTTTTCGCATTACCAAAGAGCAAAAAGAACTTTTAGGCCAAATTTGAAACAGAAAGGAGAAGCCCTATGGCAACCCCGCTCCACCTGACCTGTATTTCGTTGCAAACCGGCAGGGAGATCCCCATTCCCGAAAAGACCGTACTTTGCCTTGGCAATTTTGACGGTGTTCACCGCGGGCATCAGGAATTGATCCGCGAGGCGCTGCGCATTCGTCAAACGCTCGGCGCGGGTGTTTGTGCCGGTGCCTTTTGCTTCCGGACGCTTTCCTCCGATCTGCTTACCAAGCGGCCGCCCGAACACCTGACCACCGGCGAGGAGCGGCAGGCGTTGTTTGCCAAGGCAGGGCTGGAATTTGTAATTCTTGCCGATTTTGCCGAGGTACGCGATCTTTCCCCTGCCGATTTTGCAACCGCAGTTTTGCAAAACGAATGCCACTGTGCCGCCGCTGTGTGCGGTTTTAACTACCGCTTCGGAAAAGGTGCCGCCGGAACGGCGGAAGACCTTTGCCGGTTGCTCGGAGCCCCGGTCACGGTTTGCCCGGCGGTCGTTATAGACGGCGAGCCGGTCAGTTCTACGCGCATTCGCGCCGCCGTGCGCGAAGGGAAGGTTGACCAAGCCGCCCGCCTGTTGGGCTACCCCTACACGCTTTCGGGAACCGTCAAACACGGCAAAGCGCTGGGGCGCAAGCTCGGCTTTCCCACCGCAAACCAGGATTTTCCGCCCTTTGCCGCCATCCCGCGGCACGGCGTTTACGCAACCGACTGCGTTTTGGAAGGTGCGCACTACCGCGGCGTCAGCAACGTGGGCAATCACCCCACCGTGGATGCGCCCGAAAGCGCCGTCAACTGCGAGACATATCTGATTGGCTACGACGGTGACCTTTACGGCAAGCCGCTGGCCGTTTCCTTCCTGCGGTTTCTGCGCCCCGAAAAAAGCTTTGCAAGCGTGGAAGAATTAAAAAATCAAATTGCAAAAGATGCCGAACTGGCAAAATAATTATAAAAAGGAGAGCGAATATGAACGAGATTTACGAATTTCTCAAAGCCTGCGGAACCTACTATCTTGCAACGGTCGAGGGGGATCAGCCCCGCGTGCGCCCGTTCGGAACGATCGACATTTTTGACGGCAAACTGACCATTCAAACCGGCAAGCGCAAAGAGGTTTCCCGCCAGATGCACGCCAACCCCAAAATTGAAATCTGCGCGTTTGAAAACGGCAAATGGATCCGCGTAGAAGCCGTTGTCAAAGAGGACGCACGCTTGGAAGCGCAGGAGCATATGCTCGCCGCCTATCCCGAACTCAAAGCCATGTACGCCGCCGGGGACGGGAACACCGAAATTTTCACTCTGCAATCGGGCAAAGCCACCATTTTTACCTTTGGCGGCGCGCCGAAAACAATTCTGTTCTGATTTTTTGCCAAACGCTTGCATTTTGCGGCGAATTATGGTAGAATAAATACGCAAAACCAATAATTTCATACGCGACCCAGGGTTCAGCAAAGATCGCCGGCTGATCAACAGGGAAATTTCGGTGCAAATCCGAGGCAACAGTCATTACCGTAAGAAACTTGCCATAGGCAAGTGAGGAGCGCTTCGCTCCGCAAGTCGGAAGACCTGCCGGGTCGTTTGAATTGGATCGGTATTTCCGGGCAATGGGGAGTGCGGATCGCGGAGAAGGTGGAACCCACAGGGCAGGGGTCTGCTTTTTTCGGCGTTCCCTCTTTCAAATGCAAATTTGA
>CAMPBZ010000044.1 GCA_946641795.1 uncultured Clostridia bacterium | reverse complement strand
ATGCTGGACGGCATTGACAGCGAAACTTCCAAACGCTATATGCACCACTACAATATGCCCGGTTTCTCCACCGGCGAGGCAAAGCCGGTCAGAAGCCCCGGCCGCCGCGAAATCGGTCACGGCGCGCTCGCCGAGCGTTCGCTCATTCCGGTACTCCCCTCCGAGGAGGAGTTCCCCTACGCCATCCGCCTGGTCTCCGACGTGGTTTCTTCCAACGGTTCCACCTCGCAGGGCTCGGTTTGCGGCTCTACGCTGGCGCTGATGGACGCGGGCGTTCCGATCAAGGCGCCCGTTGCCGGTATCTCCTGCGGTCTGATCACCGCCGAGGACGGCTCCTGGGATACGATGCTGGATATTCAGGGCCTGGAAGACTTTTACGGCGATATGGACTTTAAGGTTGCCGGTACCCACAAGGGCATTACCTCGATCCAGATGGACCTGAAAATTGACGGTCTGACCCCCGAAATCATCCGCCGCGCGCTGGAAATGACCCACATCGGCCGCGACTATATCATTGACGAAGTCCTGCTCAAAGCCATTCCCGCTCCGCGGCCCGAAGTTTCCAAGTACGCGCCCAAAATGACCACGATGAAGATCGATCCCGACAAGATCCGCGAGGTCATCGGCAAGGGCGGCTCGGTCATTCAAAAGATCGTTGCCGACACCGGCGCGAAGATCGACATTGAGGACGACGGCACCATTCGCATTGCCGCTGTGAACAGCGCGCAGGCGGACGCCGCAAAGGCCTGCATTGACGCCATTGTGTTCGAGCCGGAAGTGGGCGCCGTTTACACCGGCAAAGTGACCGGCATTAAGGAGTTCGGCTGCTTTGTGGAGTACGCCCCCGGCAAGGAAGGAATGGTTCACATTTCCAAAATTGCACCCCGCCGCATTGAAAAGGTGGAGGACGTGCTCAAACTGGGCGACGTCGTTCGGGTGAAATATATGGGTCTTGATAAGAAAGGCCGTCCCGATTTCTCCATTAAGGACGCGCTGGGCGAATAAGTTTCCCGCAAAAATCAAAAAAAAGAAACGGAGGAGTTTCCCTATGGATCAGGAACCTGTTTTGAACCAAGAAGAAGCCGCCGAAAAAGAGGAGTTTTCGCAACGCCTGGAAAGCGCAAAATGCGCCTGTAGCGGCGCGCTTGCCCGCCTGAAAAACGACCTGAAAGAGGCCGGCGCAAACCCCTATATTCGCGCAACGTCCACCGTTCGCTATGAGATTTTGCGGAGCAAGGACGACGAGGAACCCGTGGATACCTTTGAAATTCGCAAAACCAACGGCTGTTCCCTGCGCGCGCTTGCGCTTGCCGCTACCCTTTTTGCCGCCGTGGAAATTCTTTCCATCCGCGCAAAAATCAAAAAAGCAAGCAAAAAAACAAACAAAAAATAATCTTACAAAAAAGAGCCGCTCCGGATGTTTTCGGAGCGGCTCTTTTTTTGCGCCGGGGGCGCGTTTGTCCGTATCAAAAAAGGCCGGCACGGAAAAAATAAGAAAACCCCCGCGTTTGATAAAATTTGATAAAAAAAGAAGCGTTTGTACCCGAAAAAATGCCGTTTGCGATTGACAAGCCCCGCATTATATGATAAGATATAATAGATAGAGTGTATAGAAGGGAAAGTTTTTCCCTCCCAATTCCAAAAAAAGGAGGCAACGGCAAATGAACCGGCAAAACGATCAGGCGCCCTATTTTTTCCATCAGGGCAACAGTTACCGCGCCTACGATTACCTTGGCGTACACCGCGTTGGCGACGAGATCGTCTTTCGCGTTTGGGCGCCCAACGCAACCGCCGTTTCGGTGGTTGGCGATTTTAACGGCTGGGATCCCGCCCAAGCCCCAATGGAAAAGGTGACGAGCGGCGGCGTTTGGGAAGTTTCGCTCCCTTCCGATTCCGTTGCGGACGGGCAATGCTACAAGTTTTTCATTCGCAACAAGGAAAAAGAGCTTTACAAAGCCGACCCCTACGCCTTCCGGGCGCAACTTCCGCCCGAAACCGCCTCGGTGGTCTGGCAGACCGGCGGCCACCATTGGCGCGACGCCGGCTGGCTTGCCCACCGCGCAAAAACGGCCACGCGCGAGACGGTTTTGAACCAGCCCCTCAACATTTACGAGCTGCACGCCGGCTCCTGGAAGCGGCACGAGGACGGCTCGGCGCTCTCCTACACCGAGCTTGCCGACGAGCTGGTGCCCTACCTGAAAGAAATGGGCTACACCCACCTGGAACTGATGCCGCTGGCCGAATTTCCCTTCGACGGCTCCTGGGGCTATCAGATTTGCGGCTACTACGCCCCCACCGCGCGCTACGGAACGCCGCAGGAGTTGATGGAGTTTGTGGACAGGCTCCACGAGGCCGGGCTGGGCGTGATTTTGGACTGGGTTCCCGCCCACTTCCCCAAGGACGCGCACGGGCTTTACGAATTTGACGGTCAGCCCCTTTACGAATACCAGGGCGCCGACCGGATGGAGCACGCCGGCTGGGGCACCCGCCGCTTTGACGTGGGGCGCGAGGAAGTGCAAAGTTTCCTCATCTCCAACGCGGTGTACTGGATTGAAACCTACCACATTGACGGCCTGCGCGTGGACGCCGTGGCCTCGATGCTTTATTTGGACTACGATAAAAAACCGGGCGAATGGATCCCCAACGTGTACGGCGACAACCGCTGTCTGGAAGCCATTGCCTTCTTCCAAAAGCTGAATGACCGGCTCTCGCATCTCCACCCCGACGTACTCACCATTGCCGAAGAGTCCACCGCCTGGGCAAACATTACCCACATGGGCGACGACGGGCTGGGCTTTACCTTCAAATGGAATATGGGCTGGATGAACGATAGCCTTGCCTACCTGTGCGAGGATCCGCTCTGGCGCTCCTACCACCACAACAAACTCACCTTCCCGCTCACCTACGCCTACTCCGAGCGGTTTATTCTGCCGGTCTCGCACGACGAGGTGGTGCACGGGAAGAAATCGCTCCTGGATCGCGCCCCCGGCCCATACGAGCAAAAATTTGCCAACACGCGCGCCTATCTTGCCTATATGATGACCACGCCGGGCAAAAAGCTCCTCTTTATGGGCTCCGAGATCGGGCAGTTCCGCGAATGGGATTTTGCCGGGCAGATCGAATGGTTCCTGCTCGACTACCCGATGCACGCGGCCTTCCAATCCTACGTTGCGGCGCTCAACCAGTTCTATCTTGCCAACCCCGCCCTTTGGGAGCGGGACGGCGACTGGATGGGCGGCTTTGAATGGATCGACGCCGACAACGCCGAGCAGAGCATTTATTCCTACCGCCGCAAGGATCTTGCCGGGCGCGAGATCATCGTTCTGCTCAATTTCCTGCCCGTCCGGCGCGACGATTTCCTGCTCGCGGTCCCCTATGCGGGCACCTACGAGGAGGTCTTCAACTCCGACCGGAAAGAATACGGCGGCGAGGGGCTGGAAAATCCCGGCCGCCACCGCACCGAACCCTGTTTGCTCCGCTCCTACGGAAACGCGATCCGCATTACCGTTCCCCCAATGAGCGCGCTGTTCTTCCGCTGCGTGCGGAAAAAGAAACAACCCCACCCCGGCGTAAATTGATTTTTTTGCAGGAGGTACTCTCGATGTTCAAAAAGAAAGAATGCGTTGCAATGCTGCTTGCCGGCGGGCAAGGCAGCCGGCTCTATGCCCTGACCAAAAAAACCGCCAAACCGGCGGTCTCCTTCGGCGGGAAATACCGCATTATCGATTTTCCGCTTTCCAACTGTATCAATTCCGGGCTGGACACCGTTGGTGTTCTGACCCAGTATCAGCCGCTCCAACTCAACGAGTACATCGGCAACGGCCTGCCCTGGGATTTGGACCGCACCTTTGGCGGTGTGAAGATCCTGCCCCCCTACCAGGGGCAAAAGGGCGGCGACTGGTATAAGGGAACGGCAAACGCCATTTGGCAGAATATGGAGTTTATCAACCGTTACCGTGCCGATTACGTGCTCATCCTTTCGGGCGACCATATCTACAAAATGAACTACTCCAAAATGCTGGCGGCACACAAGCAAAGCGGCGCCGACTGCACCATTGCCGTTATCGACGTCCCGCTGGAAGAGGCCAGCCGGTTTGGCATTATGAGCACCCGCGAGGACGGCAGTATTTTCAAGTTTTCGGAAAAGCCGAAGAACCCGGACAGCACCAAAGCCTCGATGGGTATTTATATCTTCACGCGGGAAAAGCTGGAAAGCTACCTGCGCGCCGACGCTGAAAATCCCAAATCGGAAAACGATTTCGGCAAAAACATCATTCCCGCAATGCTGGCCGCGGGCGAAAAGCTGATGGCCTACCCCTTTGCCGGCTACTGGAAGGACGTTGGGACCATCTCCTCGCTCTGGGAGGCCAATATGGACCTTTTGGGCGCGCACCCCGCGCTCTCCCTTTTGGACGAGACCTGGCGCATTTACAGCCGCCACGAGGCCGCGCCTCCGCAGTACGTGGGCAGTGAGGCCACCGTGGAAAACTCCTCGGTAACCGCGGGCTGTGAAATTTACGGCACCGTGCGCAACAGCGTGCTGGGCACCGGCGTTGTGGTAGAGAGGGGCGCGGTGGTAGAGGACAGCGTGCTGATGAACGGCGTTCGCGTGGGCGAAGGCTCCACCGTGCGCTACTCCATTCTGGACGCCAACGTTTCGCTGGGCAAGAACGTGCGCGTAGGCGAGGATCGCGCCAAAACCGACCAGATCGCCGTGATCGGCGCCGACTGCGCAATTCCCGACGACGGCATTGTTCCCCCCGGAGCAATGCTGGAAGACGAAAAAAATAACTGAAAGGAGCAACGACGATGAAAATTGCAGGATTGATTTTCTCCAACATTCACGATCATTCCATGCCGGAGCTGACCCGGATGCGCACGATGGCAAGCATTCCGTTCGCCTGCCGCTACCGCCTGATCGACTTTGCCCTTTCCAACATGGTCAATTCGGGCATCACCAATATCGGCGTGATCACCCACTACAACTATCAATCGCTGATGGATCATATCGGCGGCGGGAAGGACTGGGATCTCGCGCGCCGTTCGGGCGGTATTAAGATCCTGCCCCCCTATATTGCCGCGTACGAAAACGCCGCCGCCTCCAAGCTTTACACCAGCCGCCTGGAAGCCCTTTACGGCGCGCAAAACTTTATCAACCGCTGCGGCGCGGAATATATCGTGCTTTCGGATTGCGACGTGGTGCTGAACATCGACCTTGACGACGTGATTGAAGACCACATCCGCTCCGGCGCGTTTTTGACGCTGGTGACCAAGCGGATGGATGTGACCGATTTGCACCTTGCAAACGAGCGCGACATTGCCGTTGTGGACGAGAACGACCGCATTACCGAGATCGACCGCTATATCCCCACAAAGGGAGAAGTAGACGTGAGCACCAACATTATGGTTCTGCGCCGCTCCGACCTGCAAAACGCGCTTTCCGAAGGGCTTGCGCGCGGGTACAGCAGTTTCCATTTGGACATCATCGGCAAAAACCTTTCCAAAAAGCTCTTCCACGCCTACCGTTTTAACGGCTGGTATTCCCAAATCGATTCCCTGAGCAAATATTTTTCCACCTCGATGCAGCTTTTGAACACCGAGGTTCGGCATTGCCTGTTCGGCGACCCGGACCGCGAGATTTACACCAAAATCCGCAACAGCGCGCCCACGCAGTATAAGGAGGGCGCGGCGGTTTCCAACTCGATGATTGCCGACGGTTGTGTGATCGAGGGAAAAGTGGAAAACTCCATCCTCTTCCGCGGCGTTCACGTCAGCCGCGGCACGGTCATTCGCAATTCCATCCTCTTGCAGGATACCTACGTTGGCGCAAACGTCAGCCTCAACTGCGTAATTACCGATAAGAACGCCTCTGTCCGCGACGACCGCGTTCTCTCCGGGCACGAGACAATGCCCTTCTTTATCGGAAAAGGAATAACCGTTTAATCTTCTCCGCCGGGAGCTACATCCTGCCCTGCGGGGCAATACCGGAAAGGAAATAAGGAAAATGAAAAAGATTTTATTCGTAGGCGCCGAAGCAATGCCCTTTGCGGCAACCGGAGGATTGGGTGACGTTCTCGGCTCCCTGCCCGCCGCGCTGGCCGCCACCGGTGAATGCGACGTACGCGTGGTGATCCCGCTTTACGAAACGGCGGCAAAAAACTGGAAAAGCAAAATGACCCGGTTGGCCGAGTTTCAGGTACAGCTTTCCTGGCGCAGCCTTTACTGCGGCGTGTGGTCGCTGGAACAGAACGGCGTGACCTACTATTTTATCGACAACGAATACTATTTCCGCCGCCCCGCCCTGTACGGGCATTACGACGACGGCGAGCGCTACGCCTATTTCTGTATGGCGGTGCTGGAAATGCTGCGGCAAATTTCCTATTTCCCCGATATTCTGCACGCCCACGACTGGCAGGCGGCGCTTTCGGTGGTCTATCTCAACTGCATTTACCGCTCGACGCCGGGGTATGAAAACATTCGCACGGCGTTTACCATTCACAACATCGAATACCAGGGGCAGTACGATTTTGCCATTTTGGGCGACGTATTCGCACTTGGGAACGATCAGCATAGCCTGATGGAGAACGACGGCTGCATCAACCTGATGAAAGCCGCCGTGGAGTGCGCCGACCGCGTGACCACCGTCAGCCCCCGCTACGCCGAGGAGATCAAAACCGCCGAATACGGCCACGGGCTGGAAGCCGCGCTCAACCGCGCCTCCGGCAAGCTCTGCGGCATTCTCAACGGCATTGACTACGATTACTACAACCCCGAAACCGACCCCGCCATTGCCGCGGCCTTTACCCGCCGCGCGCTTGCCGGAAAGGTCAAGGATAAAAACGCCATGCAAAAGGAATGCGGCCTGCCCGTGCGCCGGGATATTCCAATGCTTTCGGTGGTCTCCCGCCTGGCCTCGCACAAGGGGCTGGATCTGATTGTGGATTGCATTGAAGGCATTGTTGCGCAAAACGACGTGCAGTTTTTGGTGTTGGGGCGCGGTGAGGAACGCTACGAAAAGTTCTTTATCGACCTGCAAAACCGTCACCCCGACCGCGTGCGCGCGCGCATTTGCTACGACCGCGATCTTTCCAAGCGCGTTTACGCCGCCACCGACATTTTCCTAATGCCCTCCAAAACCGAGCCCTGCGGGCTTTCGCAAATGATCGCCTCGCGCTACGGCGCCATCCCGGTGGTGCGTGAAACCGGCGGACTTTACGACTCGATCAAACCCTACTGGATTGACGAAAAGGGCGTTCTGCACGGCAACGGCTTTACCTTTGCGGGCTACTCCGCCGGGGAGCTTTACGAGCGCACCCAGGCGGCCATTGACCTCTGGCGCGACGCACCGGCGCGGCGCCGACTGCTTTCCCGCATTATGCAAACCGATTTTTCCTGGGGAATTTCGGCAACCAAATATCTGGAACTCTACCGCGGTCTTTGACTGCGATAAAGATAAATTTTTCGGTTTTATCCACAGAAAGGCATATTCATAACTATGAGTGACTTACCAAACAGCGCAGAAGTAAAAGAAATATTAGAGGGCGTTCTGGAACGCCAGTTCGGCTGCACGGCCGCCGAGGCTTCGCAGGAGCAAATGTATAAGGCAACCGCCATTTCGGTAAAAAACATTCTTTCCGAAAAGCGTTCCGCCTATAAAAAGAAGGTCAACGCCGCTGGCGCAAAGCGCGTGTACTATATGTGTATGGAGTTTTTGCTTGGCCGCTCGTTAAAAAACAACCTTTGCAACCTCGGCCTGGACGGCGTTTACCAGAAGGCCCTCAAATCCATGGGTTTCTCCCTGGAAAAGCTTTATGATTGCGAGCCCGACGCGGGTTTGGGCAACGGCGGCCTTGGGCGGCTTGCCGCCTGCTTTATGGATTCGCTTTCCTCGCTGGACTATCCCGCAACCGGCTTTTCGCTTTGCTATGAGTACGGATTGTTCAAGCAAATGATCGTCAACGGAATGCAGGTGGAGCTTCCCGATGTGTGGCTCCCCGGCGGCGAGGTCTGGCTTGTTCCGCGCACCGACCGCATTTACAAGGTGCATTTCGGCGGCCACGTTCACGAGCATTGGAACGAGGAAGGCCATTGCGAAATCACCTATGAGGGCGGCGAAACTTACGAAGCGGTTCCCTACGATATGATGATCTCGGGCGCCGACAGCTCGGCCGTCAGCCAGCTCCGGCTTTGGAGAGCGCGCAACATTCAAAACTTCAATATGGGCCTGTTTACGCAAGGGCAATACACCAAAGCGCTGGAAGAAAGCAACAGCGCCGAGATCATTACCAAAGTCCTCTACCCTTCGGATAACCATACCGAGGGCAAGCTCCTGCGCCTGACGCAACAGTATTTCCTGGTGTCGGCCTCGGTGCAAAGCATTCTGCGCGACCACATGGCGGTTTACGGCACAATGGAAAATCTTGCCGATAAAGTTGCCATCCATATCAACGATACCCACCCCGCGCTCTGCATTCCCGAACTGATGCGCATTCTGATTGACGAATATTTCTTCCCCTGGGAAAA
>CAMPBZ010000043.1 GCA_946641795.1 uncultured Clostridia bacterium | reverse complement strand
TGCGTTCCCCTGCCCCACGTCCAGAAAGACCACCGAAAACGATTTTTCGGCCGCGGGACGGCAACCGGAAAGCACCAGAAGGATTAACAACAAAAACGCAAAAAGGCGCACCGTTCGCATTGCTCTTTCCTCCCCGGTTCCGTATTCCTACGGCTATTATAACAAATAGGATGGATTTTTGCAAGAATTTCGCGTCTTTTTTTGAAAAAGTGCGAATTTTTTTTTGCAAATGCTTGACAGGGGCGGCAAAGTATGGTATAATTCCGTATTGACACGGGCAAATTGACCCGTCTCTCTGTCGTGCAAATTTTTCAAGTACGACCGAAAAGTCCATAGGGAGGTAAAAAATGGAAAAGGTAAACAATTCTTACGAGAGTATGTTTGTTGTGTCCCTTGCAAACGGCGAAGAAGCCGCAAAGGTCACAGTAAACAAGTTCACCACTCTGATCGCCGCAAACGCGGAAGTGATCCGGGTTGATGAATGGGGCAAGCGCCGCCTTGCATATCCCATTGAGGATATGAACGAAGGTTACTACACCGTTGTTACGTTTAAGAACGACGGCGAGTTTCCGGTTGAGCTCCAGCGTTTGATGAACATTGACGAAACCGTAATTCGTTCGATGACCATTAAGCTGGAATACGACGCCGCAAAGGTAACCGTGGCCGCTCCTGCCGCCGACGAAGAAACCGCTCCGGAAGAGGAAGCCGCTCCCGCAGAGGAAACTGCCCCTGCCGAAGAAGCCGCTCCTGCTGAAGAACCGGCAACCGAAACGACCGAAGAAGCTTAATTCGGTCCCACAAAAAAAGGAGGCAAAAAATGTCCAATCTGAATCTGAACAAAGTCATCCTCGGCGGACGTCTGACCGCTGACCCTGAACTCAAACAGACCAACAGTGGAATTGCGGTGGTTTCTTTCTCCATCGCTGTCAACCGCAGATTCCAGCCCAAATCCAACGACTCCGGCGCTCCTGCACAATCGGTTGCGGATTTCTTCAACATTACCGCTTGGAGAGGCCAGGCCGAATTCGTTGCCCGCTATTTCAAAAAGGGTTCCGCCATCTGCGTTGTCGGTTCGATCCAAAACCGTACCTGGACCGATCAGCAAGGACAAAAACGCTATGCCACCGATATTATTGCCGACGAAGTGATGTTCGTTGACGGTAAAAACGACGGAGGCTCGGCTTCGCAATTCGCACAGGATTCCTTCGCCGCGCCCTCTTACTCTACCGCACAGCCCAACCAGACCCCCAATTTTGAGGAAGTAAAGGCTGACGAAGATCTGCCCTTCTGACGAGCGGATCACCCAATTCTATAAGGAGATTGTGAAATATGGATACAAAAGCACCTGAAACGGTTGTACGTCCGGCTCGCCCGGCTGTAAACCGCAGAAGAAAAAAGGTTTGCATTTTCTGCGCTGATAAAGTTCAATTCATTGACTACAAAGACAGCGCAAAGCTCCGCAAGTTCATCAGCGAGCGCGGCAAGATCCTGCCCCGCCGCGTTTCCGGAACCTGCGCAGTCCATCAGCGCGAGCTGAACACGGCTATTAAACGCGCTCGCAATATGGCGCTGCTGCCGTTCGTTACCGACTGATAAAAGCATTCGCCCCATAAAACGCTCCCCGCGTTCTATGGGGCGATCTTTCAAATTTGAGAACAGGAGAAAAAAGCAATGCCGAAAGCTTTGAAAATTACAAAAGCCGCTCTTTACATCACTGCCGGAATTTTGATTTTCTTCCTTTACGAAAAGCTGATGCCCTACGTTGCCTTTTTGGTGGGCGGCGTAGTCCTTGCGTATGCGCTGGAAGAACTCGGCTTTCAGATTGCGCGGCGGAAATATGCCGATATTGCAGGATCGCTGATCCAGATTACGCTTGCCATTCTGCTTTTCCTTGCGCACAGCGAAATTGAAAAAATTTGCGTGATTTGGGGCGTTTGGTCGATCATTCGCGAAGGCAGAGAGCTCTCGCACGCGCTTTCCCATATCAAAACGTCGGTGGTTGCCGCGTTGAACGTTCTGGAATCGGTCGTTGTAACGGTTTTGTCCGTTACGCTGGTTTTGACCCCCGGAGAACACCACGCAAAGATCCACCTGATCATTTTGGGCGTGGAGCTGATTTTGGAGATCCTCTTCCCCTTCCTGGAAGAGCTTGTGCAACGCAAAAGAGCAAAAAAGCAGGAACAACAATAAAAAAGGCGCCGGGCTTCCGGCGCTTTTTTTATGCTTTTTGAACGGCAAGGGCACACCAGCCGTTCTCGGTTGGCTGGTCGATGATGCGGTAGCCGTATGTTTCAAAGCAGGATTTGACCTCGTCGGCCCGCTCGTTGATAATGCCCGAAGCAAGCAGTACCGTTTGCTCCCCCATCAGCGGGGCAAGATCGGGGATCATCCGCAGGATGATGTCGGCCACCAGGTTGGCGCAAATCAGATCGTAGGGCTGTTTCTGCACGTCGCGCAGCAAATCGGACTGCGCGCAATGAATGTTGGTAAGCCCGCTTTCCTTTACGTTTTCGGTGGCAACGCGCACCGCCATGGGGTCAATGTCGTAGGCAAAGCACTCGCCCGCGCCCAGCTTGGAGGCGCAAATGGCCAAAATGCCGCTTCCCGTTCCCACATCCAGCATCCGGCAGCCGGGCTTGGTATAGGTTTCCAGAAGCTTGATGATCAGCCGCGTGGTCTCGTGCGTTCCGGTGCCAAAGGCCATACCGGGGTCCATACGGACGATCAGGTCGTCCTTCTTTGGCTGATAGGTCTCCCACGCGGGAACGATGACCAGCCGTTTGCCCACGCGCAAGGGTTTGTAATACGCCTTCCAGGCGTTGGCCCAATCCTCTTCCTTAACGCCGACCGCCTCCACCTTTACGGGGTTCAGCCCCTCGGTGGCAAAGCGCTCGCGCAAAAACGCCATACACTCGGAAACACTCCGCTCCGCCGGCAGATAGACCGAAACCGAAGCAATGGTTTTATCCGCGTTGAGAATGCTCTCGTCGATCAGATCGCCGTAGCAGGTTTTCAGGTCAATATCGCTGTAATCCTCGATTTGCAGGTTGTTGGAAACCATACTCATTATTGCCGTCAGGCGGTCAAGCTCGGCAAGCGGAACGGTAACGCGAATTTGCGTCCAGTCGGTGACCGTGCCGTAATCGCCGCAAAGATAATCCTTGTCCATTGGGGGTTCCTCACTTCTGCCCGAAGATTTTTTTGAAAAAGGCTTTGTGCTTGGTGTAATTGGTCTCGCCGCAACTTTCGGCAAAGGCTTTCATTGCCGCTTTTTGCTTTTCATTAAGCCCTTTGGGGATCTCCACGTTCACGCGGAAGACCAGATCGCCGCGGCGGCTCGAATTGTTGATATACGGAATGCCCTTGCCGCGCAGGGTAAAGGTGGTGCCGGTCTGGGTTCCCTCGGGAATGGTGTATTTCACGTTTCCTTCCAGCGTAGGAACTTCAATTTCGGCTCCCAGCGTTGCCTCGGCAACCGTTAAGGGAACGTCACAGGTCAGGGTGACCCCGCGGCGCTCAAACACCGCGTGCGGCTTGACCGAAACGCCAATGATCAAATCTCCCGTCGGGCCGCCGTTCTTTCCGTCGCACCCCTGGCCGCGCAAAGCGATCCGCTCGCCGTTATCAATACCCGCGGGAATGGAAACGGTGAGCTTTTTGTTCTCGCGGATCATACCGCTTCCGCGGCATTTCTGGCAGGGCGTTTTGATGATCTTTCCCGTTCCGCGGCAGGCTTCGCACGGGGCGGTGCTTTGAAAGGCCATTCCCCCCATACGCTGTACGCGTTTGACCTGCCCCGCGCCGTGGCAAACCGAACAAGTCTCGGCCTGCGTTCCGGGCGCGGCGCCGCTCCCGCGGCAATCCGGGCAACGGCAAATGCGGTTGTAAGTAATATCCTTTTTGACGCCGAAGGCGGCTTCCTCAAACGAAATGCTGATGTTGACGCCGATGTCCTCGCCCTGCTGGGGACCGTTTCTTCTCCGGCCGCCGCCGAACGCGCCGCCGAACATTCCGCCCAGAATATCGCCCAGGTCGCCGAAATCTCCAAAACCGCCGAAGCCGCCAAAGCCACCGCCTTCTCCACCACCGCCCATAGCGGGATCGAACGCGGCGTGGCCGTATTGGTCGTATTTTGCGCGCTTATCGGCATCCGAAAGCACCTCGTAGGCTTCGTTGACCTCTTTGAACTTCTCCTCGGCGACCTTATCGCCGGGGTTGGCGTCGGGATGGTATTGTTTTGCAAGCTTGTAGTACGCCCGTTTAATGGTAGAGGCATCGGCCGATTTGTCTACGCCGAGCACCTCGTAATAATCTCTTTTTTCCGCCATTTTGTTCCTCAATTAACTCAATTGTTTTCCGCTCTGAAAAAACGCTTGGCGTGGACGGCTGCAAATTTTGCAACCGCCCACGCAAAATTTTTCTTATTTATCCGAATGATCCTCGTAGTTTGCGTTGTAGTAGGTGCCGTTCTGACCGTCGGTGCCGCCGTTCGGGTCGGCATTCGGGTCGCCGTTCGGCTGACCTTGCTGCTGTGCATAGAGTTTTTCGGAGATTTTGTAGAAGGATTTTTCCACAGCCTCGGTGTCGGCTTTAATAGCCTCAACGTCGCTGCCTTTGAGCGTTTCGCGCAGCTTTTCAATGGCCGTGCGAACCTCCTGCGCGTCGGCAGGGTCCACTTTGTCGCCAAGCTCGGTAAGCGTCTTTTCGCTTTGGAAGATCACGCTTTCGGCGCGGTTGCGGGTCTCGACCGCTTCCTTTGCCTTTTTATCTTCCTCGGCAAATTTTTCGGCGTCCTTTACGGCGCGCTCGATGTCCTCTTTGCTCATATTGGTAGAGGATGTGATGGTAATGTGCTGTTCCTTGCCGGTGCCCTTATCCATTGCCGTTACGTTGACGATGCCGTTTGCGTCAATATCGAAGGTCACTTCGATTTGCGGAACGCCGCGAGGCGCGGGGGTAATGCCGTCCAGATGGAATTTGCCCAGCGTGGTGTTGTTGGCGACCATTTCGCGTTCGCCTTGCAGAACGTGGATCTCAACCGAGGTCTGACCGTCGGCCGCGGTGGAGAACACCTGGCTCTTTTTGACCGGGATGGTGGTGTTGCGGTCAATGATGCGGGTGAAAACGCCGCCCAGCGTTTCGATGCCCAAAGAAAGCGGCGTAACATCCAAAAGCAGCAGATCCTTAACCTCGCCGCCCAGAACGCCGCCCTGAATGGCCGCGCCGATGGCAACGCATTCATCCGGGTTGATGCCCTTGAACGGCTCTTTGCCGATGAACTTCTTTACGGCTTCCTGCACGGCGGGAATACGGGTAGAACCGCCGACCAGAAGGACTTTATCGATCTGTCCGACCGAAAGGCCTGCGTCGGCAAGCGCCTTTTTGGTAGGAACCATTGTGCGCTCGACCAGATCGGCCGTAATGCGGTCAAACTCGGCGCGGGTCAGGGTTGCCTCAAAGTGGAGCGGACCCTCGGCCGTTGCCGTAATGAACGGAAGGTTGATGGAAGTGCTGGTCATACCGGAAAGCTCGATCTTCGCCTTTTCGGCGGCGTCGCGCAGTCTTTGCAGAACCATCTTGTCTTTGCGCAGGTCAATGCCGTTTTCCTGCTGGAATTTGTCGGCCATCCAGTTGATCACGCGCTGGTCGAAATCGTCGCCGCCCAAGCGGGTATCGCCGTTTGTGGCAAGAACCTCAAACACGCCGTCCGAAATTTCCAGCAGCGAAACGTCGAAGGTACCGCCGCCAAGGTCAAAGACCATAATCTTTTGGCTGGCTTCCTTATCCATACCGTAGGCAAGCGCCGCCGCGGTGGGCTCGTTGATGATACGCAGGACTTCCAGACCGGCGATCTTGCCGGCATCCTTGGTGGCCTGGCGCTGTGCGTCCGAGAAATATGCCGGAACGGTGATGACCGCCTGCGAAACGGTGGTACCGAGATATGCCTCGGCATCGGCTTTCAGCTTTTGCAGGATCATAGCCGAAATTTCCTGCGGGGTGTAGGACTTTCCGTCCACGGTGCGCTTGTTGGCAGTGCCCATTTCGCGCTTGATGGAAATAATGGTGCGATCGGGGTTGGTGATCGCCTGTCTTTTTGCAACCTGGCCGACCATACGCTCGCCGGTTTTGGAGAACGCCACCACCGAAGGAGTGGTTCTTGCGCCTTCGGGGTTTGGAATTACGATCGGCTCCGAGCCTTCGTAAACGGCTACGCAGGAGTTTGTAGTACCCAAGTCAATACCAATAATCTTTCCCATAATAAAATACCTCTTTTCGATAGATTTTTCAAATTTTATCAGTTGGCGACCTTGACCATTGCGTACCGAATGATCTTATCGCCTTTGCGGTATCCCTTTTGGAATACCTCAACGATCTCCCCTTCACCATAGGCGTCGTCTTCTATGTGCATAACGGCGTTGTGCAGGTTGGGATCGAATACTTTCGTTTCAATTTCGGTAATTCCCATTTTGGCAAGCGCGTCCTCAAAGGCTTTGCTCGTCATTTCCAGACCTTTTTTGACCGCCTCGTAGTTCTCGGACCCCGCGGCGCGCGAAAGGTTATCCAGAATGGGAAGAATGTTTCCGATACAATCGGCGTATGCGTCGGCATAAATGCCCTCTTTTTCCTTTGCGCTACGCTTGCGGAAATTATCATATTCCGCCATCATGCGCAAATATTTCTCGGTGGCTTCGGCCGCCTCTTTTTTTGCCGCTTCCACCTGCTTTTTCAGCTCGCGGATCTCGGTTTCCGGCTTTTTGGAAGTCTTTTTCTTTTCGCCGGCAGGGGTTTCTTCCTGTCCGGACGTTTGTTTAGTTTCATCCATCGTTTGTTCCTCCGTCCTTGATTTGCTGATTTGTTTGGATCAGGTTTTCAATATTGCCGCTCAATCCTTCCAGCGTTGCAAGCACCCTTGCGTAGTCCATACGCCGCGGGCCGAGTACGCCGATGGCGCCGAGCGTTTGCCCGTTTTTAACAATGGGTTTGAAAACCAGCGCCGAATTGTTCATTACCTTTACACTGCTCTCCGAGCCGATCAGCACGTTGATGTCGCCCTCGTTCCCGCTTGCCGAGACCAGATCCAGGATGTCGTCCTTCTTTTCCAACGCTCCCAAAAGCGCGCGGAACTGCTGGGTATCGCTGTACTCGGGGTATTGGAGCAACTGGTCAATGCCCGCAACGCGCACCTCGCCGGAATCCAGTTCGCTCAAAAGGTCGTAGATCACCTTGATCACCGGCCCGACTATTCTGCTCTCGGTGCCCATACGGCTTTCCAGATCCATAATGATGGGAAGCGTGATGCGATCCGCGGTGAGGTGGACCAGCGTTTCGTTCAGCACCTGCGCCAGCTTTTCAACTGTGGCTTCTTCCAACGCGAACTCGGTATGGATATGCTTGGATTTGACCGTGCCGGTGGACGAAACCGCAACCAGAATGAAATGCGAAGGGTCCAGGAAAATGCCCTCGAACTTGGAAATGGTGACCGACCCGCTCCGCGGCTGAATGGCAATGCCGGTATAGTTGGTAAGCGCCGAAGCAAGATGCGACGCGGCGGAAAGGATTTGATCAAGCTCCCCCATTTTGGCGCGCAGGAGCGCATTGATCTGCGCGATCTCCTGCGTGGTCATAGCGTAATGCTCAATCAAAGAATCCACATAAAAGCGGTATCCCAGCTCGCTGGGAACGCGACCGGCGGAGGCGTGGGGCTGTTCCAAATACCCCATTTCCTCCAATTCCGCCATTTCGTTGCGGATGGTTGCGGAGGAACAATTCATACCGGCCGCTTGCAGAATGGACTTGGAACCAACAGGTTCGCCGCCCTCAATATGCGCGTTGACAATGGCTTTGAGGATCTGCTTTTTGCGCTCGCTCAATTCGCCCGTTTTGCCAGCCATGATTTGCACCTCCTTTTTGTGTTTTTAGCACTCTTTGCGGTTGAGTGCTAAATCTACGATATAAATCTACCACTTTTTACCCCATTTGTCAATGCTTTTTGCAAATTAATTTGTGAACAAATTGTAAACATAGTGGTCGAGTGCTAAAAAGTGATGGATTTGCCTCTCATTTTCATTTTTCCGTCCTTTTCCCCTTTCATTCGGAAGAAAAAAGGATTTTGCCGCAAAAAAATCGTATGGCATAATCCGACGCGCTCCGCGCCTTCCCTGCAAAAAAGTGCCCTCTTTGTTCCAAAAAAGCGGCAATTTGCGCGTTGATCGCCAAAAAGCGGCCGGCGGCGACGGCTTTTTCGCTTTTTCTGCTTGCCTGAATTCGACCGAAAGCCCCGCGAAACCGTTGTAAAATAAGGTAGAAATTCGGAATGAAACGGAGGAATGTTTTATGCAGGGGAAAACCGGAACCACCAATGCCGAAACCCTGACCGAAAAGCTGAAACAAAAAAATGCCGCCGCCCGGCTGCGGGTGGTGGCGCGCGTGATGCGGGAGCTCCTTTGGCTGGGCGCCGGATTTTTCTTTGGACAAGCCTCGCTCCTTTTTGAAACGAACCCCTTGGGCGTTGCCCTTCTTTGCGCCGCCGGCGGGCATATCCTTCCCATTGCCGGCGGCCTGATCCTTTCGGCCTGGTTTGTTGGCGGACAGCCCTGGATTTTGACGGTGACCT
>CAMPBZ010000042.1 GCA_946641795.1 uncultured Clostridia bacterium | reverse complement strand
TGCGCGGCGGCCTCCTCGTAGCCCGAGGTGCCGTTGAACTGCCCCGCGCCGTACAGGCCGGAGATGGATTTGAACTCCAAAGAGGCGTTCATTTGGGTCGGATCGGCGCAATCGTACTCAATGGCATAGGCATAGCGCATAATTTGCGCGTGCTCAAAGCCGGGAAGGGTTTGGAGCATTGCGTGCTGAACGTCGGTCGGGAGCGAGGTGGAAAAGCCTTGCAGGTACATTTCGTTGGTGTTTTCGCCCAGCGGCTCCACAAATAGCTGGTGGCGCTCTTTGTCGGCAAAACGAACCAGCTTATCCTCAATGGAAGGGCAGTAGCGCGGGCCGGTGCCGTGGATTTTGCCGGAATACATTGCGCTGCGGGTGATGTTTTCGCGGATCACGCGGTGCGTTTCGGCGTTGGTGTAAACGATATGGCAGGGAATTTGCCGCATTCCGGCAAAAGCGTCCTCGCGCGTGCGATAGGAATAAGGAAGGATCTCCTCCTCGCCGGGCTGTTCTTCCAGCTTGGAAAAATCTATGGAAGATTTTTGAATGCGCGCCGGCGTGCCGGTTTTGAAGCGCACCAGCTTGACGCCGATTTGCGCGAGCGACTGCGAAAGCAGACTTGCGGGCAGGGAACCGTCCGGCCCGGCCGGATAGCTGACGTTGCCGACGAACACGGCGCCGTCCAGATAGGTTCCGGTGGCAACGACGACAGCGTCGCATTCCCAAACCTCGCCCAATCGGGTGGTTATGGAACAAACGCGCGGGATTTGCGGCGCAATTTCCGATTGTTTCACGTGAAACGCCTCGTCTGCCGCGCCCGCTGCACCGTTTTTAAGGCTTTGGGCGCTTGCCGCATCGCTTTCCGCGCCCGCTGCGTCGGGTTGCACTGCTCCGGCGAGCATTCCTTCATTGTTATCTGTACGCTCTATATCTTGCTTGTTAATTATTTCACAATCTTGATAATTTTGGGTAGAGGAGCTTTCGGCGGGGGAGATGGTGACAGAACGATCCGCCGCAGGGCAACCGTCGGCAGGGGAACCGGAAGCGGGCCCGCCCGCCGGTGCTACCGG
Organism: uncultured Clostridia bacterium; assembly: GCA_946641795.1. Lineage (GTDB taxonomy): Bacteria > Bacillota > Clostridia > Oscillospirales > CAG-272 > UMGS1865. Next base: position 7,628 of record CAMPBZ010000042.1, on the reverse strand, counting down.
CACGCCCGCCGCTGTGGTTTGCACCGAGACGATCTCGGCTTGCACCACGCGCAGGTGCGGGGTGTTCTCCAACGTTTGCTTCATCAGCGCGTGGTATTTTTGCCGGTCGGCCTGCACGCGCTTGCTTTGCACCGCCGCGCCCTTGCCCAAATTGAGGGTGCGCGATTGCAGGGTCACGCGGTCGGCGGCGGCGCCCATTTCGCCGCCCAAAGCGTCAATTTCGTAAACCAAGTGCCCCTTCGCCGTTCCGCCAATGGAAGGGTTGCAGGGCATATTGGCAATGCTATCCAGCGAGAGGGTGAACAAAACGGTGTCAACGCCCATCCGCGCGCTTGCCAGCGCCGCTTCAATTCCGGCGTGGCCGGCGCCAATGACGGCAACCGAGGTTTTCAGCTCGTTGTTCATATCGTTTCCCCCTCCTTTTTTGCTGTTTTTGGGTTCAAAAAGGTCGATTTTCGCATATACGTCCTTCAAATTTCATTTTTTGCGTGCAGGGATGCGCCCGCGCGGATTTTGCCCCGGAGCGTCGATTTTTCGGTGACCAGAAGGTCAATCGGAAGGTCGTGCGGCTCTGGGAAAACGGTGGGGCAGAGTGCGTCTTCGCGGCAAACGCCAACCGCCAGCCCGAGAAAGGTTTGCAAAAAGCGGTCGTAATAGCCGCCGCCGTAGCCCAGCCGGTTCAGGTCGCGGTCGTACCCAAGCGCGGGGAGCAGACAAACGGTTTGCTCGTCCGGCACCAGTTGGGGAGCGCCCTCCGGCGGAACGGGAATACCGAATTTGCCGCAAACAAAGCGCGTTTGCGGGGTCGCCTGCCGGAAGATCAGCTCGTTCGGCTCGGCAAGACAGACCGGGAAGCCGACCGGAATGCCGTGCGCAAAGGCAAACGCCGCCAGCGGCAAAAGGTCGATTTCCGATCCCACCGGAAAGTAAAGCAGGAGCGCCGAGCAGGTTTGCAGGCAGGGCAGGGCGGTCAGGCGCTCGCAAAGGGCGGCGTCCAAAGCCCGGCGCGCCGCCTCGGCGCGCGCGTCACGCTCGGCAAGCAAACGTTGGCGCAGTTCCTGCTTGTTTTGCGAGGTCGGCAGGGAATTGAGGGTGGTTTTTCTCATAAAACCCGCACCGTCAGCCCGCGAGGATGGATTTTTTGACCCGCTCGGCGGTTTCTTTGCCGCGCAGGGCCGCCAGAATTTCCAGCCCGAACTCCATTGCAACGCCCATTCCCGCGGCGGTGATGACGTTTCCGTCGCGCACCACCTTCTTTTGGGAGAGGACGGCGCCGGTCAGCTCGCCCTCAAAGCCGGGGTAGCAGATTGCCTCTTTGCCGGCAAGGTAGCCGCGCCGACCCAGCACAAAGGGGGCGGCGCAAATGGCGCAGAGCAGGCCGCCGCTCTTCTCACAGGCGCGCAGGGCGGCAGAAACGGTTTTGGAAGCGTCCAGATTTTTTGCGCCGGGCATACCGCCGGGCAGAATGATCGCCTCGGGGGCGCTGTCGCGGAAGAGCTCCTCGGGCAGGTCGGCGCCAATGCGGATGCCGTGGGAGCCGACCACAAAATCGGAGCCGCCTACCGCCAGCGTAGTGACCTCTACGCCGCCGCGGCGCAAAAGATCCAGCGGCAGGAGCGCCTCAATTTCTTCCAATCCGTTTGCCAAGAACAAATAGACCATAAAAAACTCCTTTTTGCAGGCAAAAATCGCTCAAAAAAGTGCGATTTTCGCATATACGGGTTCAAAATTTTCAAAAAAATCGGGCAAAGGAAATTTGCCGCGCCGGGCAGGGGATTTTCCGGCCGGGGCGGCTTTCAAAAGCAAAAGCCCCGAGCGCGCGGCCGGGGCTTTTTTGCCAAACATCAAATATCGGGCCAGCCGATCATTCCTCGTCCTCTTCTTCGTCACCGCCAAAATCGGGGATGACGCCGGCAATATCAACGCCGGCAGGGGAGATGATGATGGTATTGCGGTTGGTTTTGGTCATTTCGCCGCCAATGACGTAGGCAACGCCGGCAAGAAAATCGACCAAACGGTAGGCCTGATCCTTTTCCAGATTGCTGATGTCCAACAGGACAATGGAGCCCTCTTTGAGCAGGTCGGCAACCGGAAGCGCGTCGGCGGTGGAGTGGGGGGTCATAATTTTGAGCGAGACCTTCTCCTTTACGGAGGCGGGGCGAATGTTGGGGGTTTTGCGCTCGGAAGAGTCGATGGCGGCCATTCCCTTGGCCACTTCGGGATCCTCAATCTCCTGCTCGTCGGCAGTGTCGTAATCCTCAATTTCGTCCAGCGGGTCGTCAATGGGGTCGGTTCCCCGGATAAAGCGTTTGAGCAGGTTCATAAACAGTCTCCTTTACGTCAAATTTGTTTCGGCAATTTCCTCCGGAGCCCGGAACAGCGCGCGGCCCACGCGAATGATGGTGGCGCCCTCCTCAATGGCAACGGGGAAACTTTCGGACATTCCCATAGAAAAAACGGGTCTATCTATATTATGAAGGTTTTTTTGCCAAATGTCAAGGCCTTGGCGCAAAGTTTCGGCGAAAAATTTTCGCGCGCCCTCGGGGGTATCGGTGTGCGGCGCCATGGTCATAAACCCGCGCAGGCGCAGGTGCGGCAGGGCGGCGATCGCCTCGCAGAGCGCGGGGGCTTCCTCGGGCAGAACGCCGCTTTTGTTCGGCTCGCGGCCGCTGTTGATTTCGCACAGCACGTCCATACAAAGATTATGTTTCGCGGCCTGACGGTCAATTTCTTTTGCCAAAGAAAGCGTGTCCACCGAATGAATGAGCGCCACCTTGTCGATGATATATTTGACTTTGTTGGATTGCAGGGTGCCAATGAAATGGAAGCGCACCCCCTCGCGGCGAATGGTGTTCCAATGTTCCAGGAGCTGTTGGACGCGGTTTTCGCCCAGGTCGGTCACGCCCAGCGTGCCGGTCAGGTAGTCAATGTGGGCGGCGTCGGTGTATTTTACGGCGGCAACCAGCAAGGGCTCCGGCGCGCCGCTCTTTTGGCAGGCGGCCCGAATGCTTGCGCGAACAGCCGCAAGATTTTCCTTCATATAGGAAAGGTCCATCAAAAATCGTCTCCTTTCAACAGCGCCGCAACCACCTCGCCGGCGGGCAGGGGACGGACGTAGGATTTTGCCGAAAACCAGGTCAACTGCCGCTTCGCGTAGTGACGGGTCGCTTTTTTCAGCGTTTCCACCGCCGCTTGCAGGCTGCATTCGCCGTGCAGATAGGGCAGGATCTCCTTGTAGCCGATGGCCTGCGCCGCGGTGGTATTCGTTTCAAAAACGCCGCGCGCTTCCAGTGCCGCCGTTTCCTCCAACAGGCCGTCCGCAAGCATTTGATCCACGCGGGCGTCGATGCGCCGGTAAAGGTCTTCGCGCGGGCGGTCAAGGAGCACTACGCGGGCATCGTACCGGCTTTCGCCGGTTTGGGTCTGCGCGTCCCACTCGCTTTTGGGAACGCCGGTCAGCCGGTAAATCTCAATGGCGCGGGCCACGCGGCGCACGTTGTTTTTGTGAATGGCGGCGGCGCTGGCGGGGTCGATCTCGGCCAGCTGACGGTGCAAAAAATCAACGCCGTGTTCCTCGGCCTGGCGCAAAAGCCCGGCGCGCAGCTCCTCGTCGGCAACCGTTTGCGCGGGGAGCCCGCCGGAAAGGAACCGGTCTAAATACAGCCCGGTGCCGCCGCAAAAAATGGGCAGCTTGCCCCGCGCCGCAATGGAGCGGACGGCGGCTTCGGCGTCGGCAAGGTAGGCGGCAACCGAGTATGGCGTTTCCGGCTCCGAAACGTCAATCAGGTGGTGGGGGATTTCGGCGCGCTCCTCTGGCGTGGGCTTTGCCGTTGCAATATCCATTCCGCGATAGACCTGCATCGAGTCGCAGGAGACGATTTCGCCGCCGGTGCGGCGGGCAAGTTCCAGCGCGGCGGCGCTCTTGCCGGAAGCCGTTGCGCCCACCAGCGCGATCAGCTTGATTTTTTCCATCCCGTCCCCTCCGTTTCGGTTCAAAATTCTGTGTATATTATACCGCAAAACTTCAAAAAAGTCAAGGGAGAAATCAAAAGGTGAAGGTATTGCTTTTGGCCGACCGGATGGAAGCCGGCGGCGCCGAAACGCACGTGGCAACGCTTGCCCGCGGGCTGTTGCAGGCGGGGCACGAGGTCGGGCTTTGCTCCTGCGGCGGCAACATTGCCGCGGCGCTGGCGCGCGAGGGCGTTCGCTGTTGCAACTTGCCCGCCGTTGGGCGCGACCCGCTCGCTTTTTTGGCGGCAAAGCGCATTCTGGCGGAAGAAACGCGCAAAAACGGCTATGAAATCCTGCACGCGCACACGCGGATGACGGCGCTTTTGGCAAAGCAAATTTGCAACCCGTATATGCGAAAATCGGCATTTTTGCCATTTTTCGGGGGTGGTTTCGGCGCTCCGGGCGTGCAAAGGCCTTCCCGGATCGTTACGGTGCACGCGCGCTTCCGCGCGGACGGAATTTTTCGCCTTTTGAGCGACTGGGGCGACGCTACCATTGCCGTTTCCGAGGATCTGCGCGCCTACGTTTGCGACGCTTACGGTCTCCCCGCCGATTGTGTGACCGTCATTCCCAACGGAATTGACGCCACGCGCTATTGCGAAGTGTTGGGGGAAAAGGGGGCGTTGGCGGGAAACCCGCCGGAAGTCCTGTTTGTCAGCCGGCTGGAACCCGACTGCGCGCTGGGGGCAGAATTGCTGTTGCGCGCGGCGGCCGAACTTGCCGGAACCGAAGGAATGCCGCCCTTCCGGGTCACGGTGGCGGGGCGGGGGAACGAGGCGCCGGCGCTTGCCCGGCTGGCGGGGCGGGTCAATCTGCTTGCCGGCCGACCGCTGGCGCGGGTGGTACGGCCGCAGGGGGAGGAAGATTTGATTGCCCTTTACCGCCGGGCCTCGATTTTCGTCGGCGTTTCGCGCGCGGCAATGGAGGCCTCGTTTTGCGGCTGCGCCGTTCTGCTTTGCGGCAACGAGGGCTACGGCGGCCTGCTCTTGCCGGAGCGCCCCGACCTTGCCGCCTGCAATTTGACCTGCCGGGGGCTTCCGCTCCCCACCATTCGGGCGCTCGTCCGCGACTTGTCATTTCTGCTCAAAAATCCTGCCCTGTGCGCCGCGAACGCGCAAAAAACCGCCGCCTGGATGCGCCGGATTTTTGGCGCGGAAGAGGCCTGCCGCGCCACCGAGCGGGTCTATCGCCGTCAGCTTTGGCGGCAAGGAAAGGGGGAATTTCCAACTTGAAAAGCCACAAAAAACGGCCGCCGATCCTTTGTATCGGCGGCTATGCGGGGTGCGGGAATTTGGGCGACGACGCCCTGCTGGCCGGGCTTTTGGAAGGGCTTTGGCGGCGGGGAATTGCGCCCGGCTCGGTCGTTCTGCTATCCGGCCGACCCCGGCGCGACGCGCGGCGGTTCGGGGTCAAATGCGTCGGGCGAAAAAATCCGGTTGCGATATTGCTTGCCCTTCTGCGCGCCAACGTTTTCCTTTCGGGCGGGGGCACGCTCCTGCAAAACCGTACCGGCCGGCGCTCGCTGTTCTACTACCTTTCGCTGTTGCGGCTGGCGCGTTTTTGCGGTTGCCGCACGGTGGTGCTCGGTGGCATCGGCCCTCTTTCGGGTGCGGGCGCCCGCCGGGCGGTAAAAAAAGAATTGGCTCGGTGCGCGGCGCTCCTTTTGCGCGACCGAACCTCGGCCGCGCTTGCGCGGGAGCTGGGCGTTCCGCCCGCGCGGGTGACGGTTGGCGCCGACCCGGCCTTTCTCCTGCCCGAGCCGCCGCCCTTGCGCGCGGCCTTTCTCATCTCCCGGCTGGTGGGGGACTTGCAAAAGCCTTTTCTTTGCGTTTTTCCCTGCGGCGGGGTGCCGGTGGCCGGGCTTGCGGCGGCTTTGCGGCGCTCCTTTCCCGGCTTTTTCCCGCTTTTTCTGCTTTGTGATCCCGCGCGGGACGCCGCTCCCGCCCGCCGTTTACAGCGGCTGTTCGGCGGCGTTGTGTACGCGCCGCGCGACGCCGGCGAGGTGCTGGCGCTGGTTTCCGCCGCGCCCCCGGTGCTTTCCTGCCGCCTCCATCCGCTCATCCTTTCGGTGCGCGCGGGGGCTCGCTGTCTTTGCTTTTCGGGCGGCGACCCCAAGCTTTCCGCGTTTTGCCAAAGTGCGGGTATTCCCTGCTTTCCAGCGGGGGTGGGGCAGGTTATTTTGCCCTCGGCGGCTTCGTTTTTCGCGCTTCCGGCGCCCGATCCTTCCGATTTTTGCCGCAAAGCCGCAAAAGACCTTGCAATTCTTTGCAAAATGGTTTATAATAAAAGCAAAGAAGCCCGCCCCGCAACCGTGCGGGGAAGGAGGAGGTTTTTCTATGAAAAACGCGCAGCTGGCGGATCTGCTCCGCCCAACCACCATTGACGATATTGTCGGGCAGGATCACCTGTTTGGCAAAAAGGGCGTCATCCGCCGGATGCTGGAAAGCGGGCGCATGACCAATATGATCTTTTTCGGCCCTCCCGGCACCGGAAAAACCACCGCGGCAACCATTCTTGCCAACGCTTCGGGTATGGTCTTCCGCAAGCTGAACGCCACCACCGCCTCGCTCGCCGACGTCAAAGCCGTGGTGGAGGAGACCGGCAACCTGTTCGGCGCGGGCGGCATTCTGCTCTATCTGGACGAGATCCAGTACTTCAACCGCCGCCAGCAGCAGTCGCTTTTGGAATATGTGGAGGACGGCCGCATCACCCTGATCGCCTCCACCGCCGACAACCCTTACTACGTGCTTTACAACGCGCTCCTCTCCCGCGCATCGGTGTTCGAGTTCAAGTCGGTCGGGCCGGAGGCAATGTTCCCGGTTCTGGATCGCGCCAAAACCTACCTTGACGGCGAGACGGGGCAGAAAAAAACGATTTCCGACGCGGTAAAGCGCAAGATCGCCGCCGCCGCGGCCGGCGACGTGCGCCACGCGATCATCCTTTTTGAAAACGCCTATTATGCCGCCGGCGACGAGATCACTTCCGCTGATCTGGAAAGCTTTACCGCCGGTGTGATGGGGCGCTCGGACGACACGCATTACGATCTGCTCTCCTGCCTTCAAAAATCGGTGCGGGGCTCGGATCCCGACGCGGCGGTGTTCTACCTTGCCAAGCTCCTTTCGCAGGGCGAACTGCTCTCGGCCTGCCGCCGCCTGATGGTGATGGCCAACGAGGATATCGGCCTTGCCTACCCGATGGCGGCCGTGGTGACCCACGCCTGCTGCGAAACGGCGCTCCGCCTGGGAATGCCCGAAGCGCAAATCCCCCTCGCCAACGCCGCCGTTCTTCTGGCCACCGCGCCCAAGTCCAATTCGGCCAACCGCGCCATCGAGGCCGCTATGGCCGACGTGAACGCCGGTCTGGGCTTGGATATTCCCGTCTATCTCCAAAGCCCTCTTTATAAAGGCTACCAGTACCCTCACGATTTTCCCAACCATTACGTCGCCCAGCGCTACCTGCCCCTGGATATTCCCGCCGATCACCACTACTACCACTTCGGCGAAAACAAGGCCGAGCAGGCCGCCGCCGAGTATTGGAAGAAGATTAAGGGGTAGGGGGGAAGAGGTAAGGCCGCGAGAGGGGGAAGAACTTTTTGCAAAAAGTTCTTCCCCCTCTCG
>CAMPBZ010000041.1 GCA_946641795.1 uncultured Clostridia bacterium | reverse complement strand
TTTACACCGAACACTACCGCTCGCGCGGCTATGATTTTGACATTACCAACTCCACAGCCTACGATCAGGCCTACGTAAACGGGCGAAGTATTTTTGAAAACGTGCGGCAAACCGTGGGCGAAGTATTTACTACCTATATCCGCCGCGAAAACAGCGTGGAACCTCTGTTTGCCCAGTTTTGCGACGGAATAGAAGTAACCTGCAACGGCCTTTCGCAATGGGGGAGCGTTTCTCTTGCCAACGACGGATTTTCGCCCGAGGATATTTTGCGCTATTATTACGGCAACGATATTGTTTTTATGGAGAACACGCCGGTTGCCGGTTCTACCGTCAGCGCGCCGCTGTTCCCTTTGAGTCTCGGCAGTTTCGGCAACAACGTGCGCACCGTGCAATTGCGGCTCAACCGCATTTCCAACAACTTCCCTTCCATTCCCAAAATCGTTCTGACCGACGGCATTTTCAGCACCGATACCGAAGCAGCGGTCAAACGATTTCAGGAGATTTTCGGCCTTACGCCGGACGGCATTGTGGGCAACGCGACCTGGTATGCCATTCAAACCCTGTATTTCAGCGTGAAAAAACTGACCGACCTTTCCTCGGAGGGGATCCGCCCGGAGGAAGTGGCTCCGGTTTTGCCGAGCGCCCTGCAACTGGGCGACAAAGGCGTGGAGGTTTACAACCTGCAATACTATATCAACTATCTTTCCAACTACTATAATACCATTCCCGCGCTTCGGGCGGACGGGGATTTCGGCCCCCTGACCAAGGCCGCCGTGATGGAAGTACAGCGCACCTTCGGTCTGACCCCGGACGGGATCGTAGGCCCGGCGACCTGGTACCGCATTTACAACGCCTACCTGGGCATTGCCCGCACAATTCCCAATACCTATACCGAGGGAGAAACCGTCCCCTACGGCGGTGTTCCCCTGCGGCTGGGTAGCGAGGGCGAGGCGGTGCACACCTTGCAGGAATACCTGAATTTTGTTGCCGCCTACTACCCGGAAATTCCGCCGGTTTCTCCCACGGGGTATTTCGGAACGCAAACGCGCGAGGCCGTTCTTGCCTTTCAGCGTCTGGAAGGGTTAACGCAAACCGGCGTTGCCGAGGCGGCGACCTGGACCGCGCTGACCGCACTTTACGACACCCTCTATCTTGGAAACCGCCTGCAACCCGGACAGTACCCCGGATTTGACGTTGGCGCGTGAGAAAGGAGCCGATATGCGAAATACGCAAACAGAGGCGGACGCCGTTCGCAATTTGCAAATCTACCTGCGCCAGCTTTCCTACCACCAGCCTGCCATTGCCCCGCCGCCGGTCAACGGCATTTTTGACGCGGCCACGCGGCAATCGCTTGCGCAATTTCAAAACACGGCCGGGCTTCCCGTAAGCGGAACGGCAACGCGGGAAACCTGGGAATGCCTGTTTGCCGCCTACCGCCGCTCGCTTGCCGAAAATGCGCTCCCGGCCAAAATCTCGGCCTTTCCGCCAACGCCGAAAGGCTATTGCCTTGCTGCGGGCTGTACCAGCTTTTGCGTTGCGGCCCTGCAAATGATGCTGCGGGAATTGCAACGGTCGCTCCCCGAACAGCCCCCGGTGGAACCGACCAGCGTTTACGACGAGGCAACCGAGCAGATCGTGCGCGCGTTCCAGCTTTGCTGCCCGGAATTGGAAGCAACGGGAACAACAGACCTTGCGACTTGGAACGCCGTTGCCCTACGCTACAACGCGCTTTTTGACCGCCCGCCGGAAGAATAAAATCGTTTTTTCTCTTTACAAAACCGGCGCGCCGTGCTATAATCAGTATCGAAAAAGCGAACGATATTGATTTTTTCAAAGGAGCACGCCCTTTCTATGACCACCGTTCTTTTTATCCGCCACGGGCAAAGCGAATGCAATTTGGAGCGAAGATTTGCCGGGCAGATCGACGCCAAATTGACCGATTTGGGATACCGGCAGGCGCAAAGCACGGCAAAAGCACTTGCCGCTTTTCCCATTACCAAAATTTATTCCAGCCCGCTTTCCCGCGCCGTAAACACGGCAAAACCGACGGCGGAACTGCTGGGATTGGAGATTATTCCCGAACCGGGGCTTTGCGAGGTTGCCGCCGGGGAATGGGAGGGGCTTCTTTTTGACGAAATCAAGGAACGGTATCCCGAAGAATATGCCCATTTTCGCGGCGACCGCTCGCTGTTGCAACTGCCTGGCGGCGAAAGTATGCGCAACGTTTACGACCGCGTAACCGCCTGCGTGGAACGGTTGGTCAAGGAAAATCAGGGCGGGTGCATTGCCCTGTTCAGCCACGCAATGCCCCTGCGGAGTATGCTTTGCTACTGGCAGAACGAGCCGTTTGCCGAGATTGGGAAAGACCCCAGTGGCCCGAACGCCTCCATTACCGTTGTTTGCTACGAGAACGGCATGCCGCGCATTATCAAAAAAGCGGACACCGCCCATTTGGAAGAAATTACTGCCCTGCCGAACGGCATTTGAAAAAGAAAAAGGGAGAACGGAAACATCCGTTCTCCCTTTTTTTGTTTTCAGAAAAGATCAGCGATCTTTGTATTCCTCTTTGATTTTTGCGGCAAGGTTGCCGGGAACCACATCGTAGCCGGTTACCTGATAGGTAAAGGAGCCGCGGCCCTGCGTCATAGCGCGCAGAACGATGGGGTAATCCAGAATTTCGGACTTGGGTGCCGTTGCCTGAACGGTGGTGTAGCCCTTATGATCGGGCGTTGGTTCCATACCCATAACGCTTCCGCGCCGCTTGTTCAGGTCGCCCATCACATCGCCCACCATACTTTCGGGAACCGAAATGAACAGGTCGCCCACCGGTTCCAGAATGACCGGAGCCGCTTCTTCCAGGCACTTCTTATAGGCCAGAGAAGCCGCGGTTTTGAAGGAGATTTCGTCCGAGTCCACCGCGTGGTAGGAACCGTCGTACAGATCGGCGCAAAGGCCCATCATCGGGAAGCCTGCGGCGCCTTTTGCCATAGCCTCCTGAATGCCCTTTTCCACCGCCGGGTAGAAGTTCTTGGGAACGGTGCCGCCAACGACCGAAACGGTAAAGGTGAGGCCTTCCTCCTCGGAGGGGGAGAACCGCATTTTGACGTGGCCGTACTGACCGGAACCGCCGTTCTGCTTTTTATGCTTGCCTTCCACATCCACCGATTTGGTGATCTTTTCGCGGTAGGCAATGCGAGGAACTTCGTAGTTGATGTTCAGGCTGAACCGGCTCTTCAAACGAGCCGAGAGAACCGAGAGATGCACCTCGCCCAAACCGTAGATGAGCAGCTGCTTGGTTTCGGGGTCGTTCTCAAAGCGCAGGGTGTAGTCTTCCTCCACCATACGGGCAATGCTTTGCGAAAGTTTGCCTTCGTCGCCCTTGCCGGCGGGAACCATTGCCTTGACATAGTAAGGCGTTGGAAATTGGATTTTTGCATAGGAGAAATCACTGCTTTGCGTAAGCGTATCGTTGGTGTTGGTAGCCGAAAGCTTGGCGACCATACCGATATCACCGCAATCCAGCTCTTCCACTTCGGTTTGCTTTTTGCCCTTCATAATGTAAATGTGAGCCAGCTTTTCGGAGCTGCCGGACGTGTTGTTGCGCAGGGTCATATCGCGCTTGACCGAACCGCTCATCACCTTGAAGAAGGACATTTTGCCAACGAACGGGTCGGCAACCGTTTTGAACACGAAAATGGCCGGTTCGCCATCCACTTTGATTTCCATCGTCTTGCCGTCTTCCAGTTTTTCCTGCTTTTTGGCGGTGTGGCGCGGGAAGGATTCGGCAATTTTATCCATCAGCGTCCAAACGCCCCAAAGCTTGGTGGCGGCACCGCAGAATACCGGAACGATCTCGCCGGAGAGGGTGCCTTCGTGAACGGCCTCAACGGCTTCGTCGTGGGTGATCTCTTCCCCGTCAAAGAATTTCATCATCAAATCTTCGTTGGTGCTGGCAACGGCTTCCATCAACATATCGCGGTATTTTGCAACTGCCTCTTCGCTCTCTGCCGGAACGGCCTCCGAGCTGTGTTTGCCCTTGTCGTCAAAGACGTGCGCCACGCGGTCAATCAGGTCGATCATACCAACAACGGTGCCGTTTTTAACCATCGGGATGGTGAGCGGGCAAACGCTCTTGCCGAAAGTCTCTTGGAGCGAATCCAGCACGCGGCCGAAGCGAGCCTCGTTATCGTCGAATTTGTTGATGAAGAATGCGCGCGGCAATCCCGCCTTGACGGCAAGATCCCAGGCCAGCTCGGTACCAACCTCAATGCCGGCTTTGCCGTCCACCGTGATGATTGCGCTGTCGGCTACGCGAAGCGCCTGCAAAACCTCACCGGTAAAGTCCAGGTATCCGGGCGTGTCCAGCAGGTTGATCTTAATATCCTTCCAGGTCATATTCATCAGGGATGCGGAAACCGAAATTTTTCTTGCGATCTCCTCGGGGTCATAGTCGCTGACGGTGTTGCCGGCAGCTACGGTGCCCAAACGGTCGGTTTCTCCGGCCAGATAGAGCATTGCCTCCGCAAGGGAGGTCTTTCCGCTCCCGCTGTGTCCAAGGAGCGCGACATTTCTGATTTTTTTGGTTTCAAATTTTGCCATAGCGTTGTCCTCGATTATCCTTTCAAAAAAGTTCGCCGTAAGTGCGATACCTTTTTCAGTATATCATAAGAAGGATGGAATTGCAAGCCGATTTTTGAACTTTTTAGCTTACGGAATGTAGAATTCCACCGGTTCTTTTTGTAAAAAATTCACAAAGATTTGCCCAAAAAAAGCCGCTCGGCGTTCTTTCGCGTTTGGTCGGCCGCCTCCTGCGGCGAAACGCCCCAAAGTTCGGCAACCGCCGCAAGCGTATATTCCAGGTAGCCCGAATGGTTCAACTGCCCGCGGAACGGGTGCGGCGCAAGGTAGGGGCAATCGGTTTCCACCAGCAGCCGGTCGCGCGGTACGGCGGCCGCCGCCTCGCGCACCCGCGCGGCGTTGCGGAAGGTGATGGTGCCGGAAAAAGAAATGTACCAGCCGCGCTTGATATACTCGCGCGCCAGCTCGGGACTGCCGCTGAAACTGTGCATGACGCCCCGAACGCCGGGATACTGCAAAATCGTTTCAAAAATATCGCCGTGCGCGTCGCGGTCGTGAATGATGACCGGCAAATCCAGCTCGCCAGCCAGTTCCAGCTGCGCCCGGAAAACGCGCATCTCTTTTGCTTTGTCCAGGGGAATATCGCCGAACGCTTCGGTATGGTAATCCAGCCCGATCTCCCCAATGGCAACGATTTTATCCTGTTTCCGGCTTTCGTCGTTTCCCAGAATGTTTTTCAGTTCGGCAAATGCCTGCGCCTCGTCCAGAAAATGGCAATCCTCCGGGTGAATGCCGGCGGCGGCGTACATTCCCGGATAGCGCGCCGCCTGCGCGATCGCCCGGCGCGAGGTTTCGGGATTGGTGCCCACGTTGACGACGCTTTCCACCGTTCGACCCAGGATGGTATGCAAAATCGCGTCCGCGCCGCCCTCGGCTTCCCGCTCGAAACGGGCGTCAAAATAATGCGCGTGACTATCAAAGATCCGGTTACAAACAGGCATTTTTCAAAATTCCTTTCCCGAATTCCATTCCCGTTTCAAAGAACGGTTGAACAAGGCGGCAATCTCCTCGGCGGGTGCCGCGTTTTGATACAGGACGTGATAAACCGCCCGGCAAATGGGCAGTTCCACGCCGTATTTTTCCGCCAGCACCATTACCGCGGCGGCGGTTGCGTACCCCTCGGCAAGCGAGGCGTAGGGTTTGCCCAAAGCAATGCACTCACCAAACGCGCGGTTGTGCGAATAAGGCGAAAAGACGGTGGCCTCGTAATCGCCCAGGTGGCAAAGCCCGTAGGCCGAAAACGGGTTGCCGCCCATTGCGCCGATCAGAGCCGCGATCTCATGCGTTCCCCGGCTCATCAGCGCGCCTTTGAGGGTAGAAAGATGTAAGCCGTCCAGCATTCCGGCGGCAATACCGATCACGTTTTTGGTTGCCGCGCCGACCTCGTTTCCAATCAAGTCCTCGCCGTAGTAAAACCGGATCAGATTGCCGGAAAACGCCTCGATCAGCTCTTTTTTCAGCGCTTCGTGCCGGCTGTCGATTACCATACAGTTGGGAACGCCGGCCAAAAATTCCTGCACGTGTCCGGGGCCGAGCCAAACGGCTATGCGGTTGTCCGGCGGCAGTTCTTCCTCGGCAATTTCCGAGAGCCGTTTGCCGCTTTCCACTTCCAGCCCTTTCATACAAAGAACAACGTTTTTGCCGTGCAGATCCAGCGGTTGCAGTTCCCGGAAAAAGCTGCGCAGTTTTTGGGAGGGAACCGAAATAAAAATGGTTTCCGCCCGGCAGGCAAGCGCGAGGTCAGAGGTCAGGATGACCCGTTCGGGAAGTTCCAGCGCATCATTTTTGCGCGTTTGCAAAAGCGCCTGAAAATGCGGCGACGACGCCCTGCCGTAAAGCGCGACCGAATGCCCGGTGCGATCCAGATACCAGGCGATGAGCGAGCCCCAGCGCCCGCAACCGATAACCGAAGTTTGCATTGTGAATACCCTTTCCGAAATCAGGGGAGCCGATTTGAAACCGCTCCCCTGTTTTTTGTTTTAGTGAACGCGCTCACCGAGCGGCGTTTCGGGGTCCAGGAAGACTACCCGCACCGTTTCCTCGCCGGACGCTAAAATCATACCGTTGGACTCTACCCCGCAAAGCACCGCGGGTTTGAGGTTGGCTACAACGATGAGCTTTTTGCCGATGAGCTGTTCGGGCGTGTACCATTTGGCAATGCCCGAAACCACCTGCCGCTGCTCGTAGCCGAGGTCCAGCTGCAATTTGAGCAGTTTTTTGGCTTTTGGAACCGGCTCGCAGGCAATCACTTTTGCGGTGCGCAGTTCCACCGCCGAAAAGTCGTCAATGCCGATCTGCGCGCAGCCTTCCGGCTTTTCTACCGGCTCCGCGGCTTTTTTTGCCGCCGCCTTCTGCTCTTCCATCAGCTTTGCAAACTCTTCCAGCTTTTTGGCCTCGTCCACGCGGGCAAACAGCACTTTGGAGTCGCCCACTTTTTCGCCGGCGGTCATTCCGCAAAAGGCCGAAAGATCGCCCAGCGTGTCAAAGCCGCGTTTGGATGTGCCGAGCTCGTTCAAAATCTCCTCCGCCGTTTGCGGAATGAAGGGGGCAAGCATAACGGCGCCCCAGCGGATGGCCTCCATCAGATTGTAGAGCACGGTGCCCAGGCGCGGGCGGTTGCTCTCGTCCTTTGCGAGCGCCCAGGGCGTGGTTTCGTCGATATACTTATTGGCGCGGCCGAGCATCTCAAAAATGCCCGAAAGCGCGTCGGCGATATGGAAATCGTCCATACAGGTTTTCAGATTTGCAAACGCCTTTACGCACGCCGCTTTCAGCTCCCCGTCGGTGCCTTCCTCGGCGCCCGGCGCGGGAACGATCTGGTCAAAATACTTCTTCTCCATATCCAGTGTGCGCTTGACCAGGTTGCCCAGATTGTTGACCAGGTCCATATTGTACCGCTTGATAACCGCCTCGTAGGTCACCGAACCGTCCGAAGCGAAGGGCATTTCGGAGAGCGCGTAGTAACGCACGCCGTCGGTGGAGAAATGCGCGGCAAGCTCGTCGGCATAAATAACGTTGCCCTTGGATTTGGACATTTTATCGGCGCCGAAATTGAACCAGGGGTGCCCGAACACCTGCTTGGGCAGGGGCAGATCGAGCGCCATTAAGAAGATGGGCCAATAGATGGTGTGGAAGCGCAGAATATCCTTGCCGATGATATGCACGTCGGCCGGCCAGTAGTGCTTGAACCGCTCGGACTGCTCCTCGTAGGACTTATCGGGATCGTAGCCCAGCGCAGTGATATAGTTGGAAAGCGCATCCACCCAAACGTAAATGACGTGTTTGGGATCAAAATCTACCGGGATCCCCCATTGGAAGGAGGTGCGGGAAACGCAAAGGTCCTGCAAGCCGGCTTTGAGGAAATTGTTGACCATTTCCTTTTTGCGCAGTTCGGGCTGGATGAACCCGGGGTGATCCTCGATATACTGCATCAGGCGGGGGGCATATTTGCTCATTTTGAAGAAATAGGCCTCTTCCTTTGCCTGTTTGAGAGGTGCGCCGCAATCGGGGCAAACGCCGCCGGCCGCCTGCGTTTCGGTAAAGAAAGACTCGCAGGGGGTGCAGTACCAGCCCTCGTAGGCGCCCTTGTAAATATCGCCCTGCTCGTAAAACCGGCGGAAGATTTTTTGCACGGCTTTGACGTGCGGCGCGTCGGTGGTGCGGATGAAATAATCGTAACTGCTGTTCATTCCGTCCCAAACGCCGCGGATCTCGCCGGAAACGCGATCCACGTAATCCTGCGGGGAAAGTCCGGCCTCGGCGGCGTAGTTTTCAATTTTTTGACCGTGCTCGTCGGTTCCCGTGCAGAAGAAAACATCCTTGCCGAGGGCGCGCTGATACCGCGCGACGGCATCCGACATAATGACCTCGTAGGTATTGCCGAAATGCGGCTTACGGGAAGCGTAGGCGATTGCGGTTGTTAAATAATATTTTTCACTCATGGTTCGGTTCCTCCGAAGAAAATACAAAATCGGTCATACGACCGGCATATCGAAAATAGGAAATGAGCATTCGCGGGATGACATCGGCCACCAGAAGGATGCCGACCGTTGCAAACCCGAGCAGAATGCGGGGCAAAAAGCAGAGCCACCAGCGCCCGCCGCCCGAAAAAGACTTGCCG
>CAMPBZ010000040.1 GCA_946641795.1 uncultured Clostridia bacterium | reverse complement strand
GCGGTTTTCGGCAACCGAGCCGGGAATGCAGAAACTCTGCAAACCGATACCGATGTTTGCGGCGGCGGTGGCGGCGGATTTATCGCCGGTGCGCTCCGCCTCTTTAATGGCGATGGCGGCGCCTACGGTGTAGGCCCACTTTGCGTTTTCAAAGCAGATGGGCTGGGTCTCCTGCACAATGGTGTAGGGGTCAATGCCTTTTTCTTCGCAAATCTTTTTGCATTCGTCAATGGAGGAAATGCCGTACTGTTTCAGAACGCCCAGGATTTTCGCCTCGCGTCTTTCATACCCTTCAAACTGTGCCATATCGCGTTTCCTCCTTATTCTTTGCGCGGGTCAATGTATTTGACCGCGCCGTCTTCCTTGGTAAATCTGCCGTAGTGACCGATGGACTTCTCGTAAGCCTCGTTAGGGGTAAGACCTTTTTTGATAAAGTCGGTCATTTTGCCCAGGGAAACGAACTCGTAGCCGATCACTTCGTTGTTTGCGTCCAGCGCCATACGGGTGCAGTAGCCCTCGGTCATTTCCAGGTAGCGCACACCCTTTTCGCGCGTGCCGTACATGGTGCCAACCATACTTCTTGCGCCCTTGCCCAGGTCTTCCAAACCGGCACCGATGACCAAACCGCCCTCCGAGAACGCGGACTGCGTGCGGCCGTAAACGATTTGCAGGAACAATTCACGCATTGCGGTATTGATCGCGTCGCAAACCAGGTCGGTGTTCAAAGCTTCCAGAATGGTTTTGCCGGGCAGAATTTCGGAGGCCATTGCGGCCGAGTGGGTCATACCCGAGCAGCCGATGGTTTCTACCAGCGCCTCTTCGATCACGCCGTTTTTCACGTTCAGGGAGAGTTTGCAGGCGCCCTGCTGCGGTGCGCACCAACCAATCCCGTGGGTGTAGCCCGAAATATCGGTAATCTGCTTTGCTTGGATCCATTTGCCTTCTTCGGGCAGCGGAGCCGGACCGTGGTCACAACCTTTGGTAACGGCAAGCTGACCTTGCACTTCCGCGCTCATGGCGTAAGGGCATTCGCTAACTTTGCTCATATTTTTATCTCCTTAAAAAATGATTTTTTTGTTTGATTATTTAATCACTTCGCCGTAAACGGTGCCGAAAGCGCCGGCGGCGTTGCATTCGTCGGTGTCAATGTGCATCGCAAGGGCAAAATTGTCGCTCACGCGGCAAACAACATCCTCAAAAATCACCGGGCGCTCGGTGTTCACCTTTACGCTAACGATCTGCTTGTCCTTTACGCCAAAGGCTTCGGCGTCCTTGGTGTGGAAGTGGATGTGCCGTTTTGCGATCATCACGCCCTCGGCAATCTCCAACTCGCCCGCGGGACCAACCATTTTAATGCCCGGGGTACCGGCAACGTCGCCGCTCTCACGCACGGGAACACCCGCAAGACCGAGTGTACGCGCGTCGGTGTAGGAAAGCTCCACCTGGTTCGCTTTGCGCACCGGGCCGAGCACGCTGACGGCAAGGCTGCCCTTGGGGCCAACGAGGGTGATTTTTTCATTGCCGCAGGCAAACTGGCCGGGCTGGCTCAACATCTTTTTCACAATCAGCTCTGCGCCCTTGCCGTAAAGAATTTCAACGGCTTCTTGGGTCAGGTGAATGTGTCTTGCAGAGGTTTCCACCAAAACTTTGTTTTCCATATTCGTATCAAACCTTTCTTCCGAATTTTTGCTTTGGGCAAAAGCCCATACACATTTATTATAACATTCTTTTTTTTATTTGTAAAGATATTTTTTTCACAAATTCGGGTACATAAAAGAAAAATTTTCTGTCCATACTGAAAATAGGAAATTTTCACCGAGAAAGGAGACCTGATCTTGCAAACCACCCCGCAAAATTCGCTTTCCGCCGCCCCGCGCCGCCGCGGAAGACCGAGAAAGACCGAGGCGCCCGCGCTTTCCAAAGTCGGGTACGATCCAACCCCCACCGTTATTGACGATCCCCCCGAATGCGACGAAAGCATTGCCCCGGCAAAACGGGCGCAAAAAAGACGACCCGCAAACCGCCTGCCGCGCCGTGCAAAGGCCGGCGCGGGAGAACTCCCGCAAGGGGAGATCCCGCCCAGCCGGGTGCCCGAAATTGCAACGCCGCTGCCCGATTTTTCTACCCCATCCCGCGCGGAAAACCCGAAAATGGCACCGCATTTCCCCAAAGACATTGCCGGCGAGGACTTTGATATGGACGCCTCGGCGCTCCGCCACCGGATGGAAAGCGAGCAGGTAAAGCCAAGCCCCTTTGACCCCGCCGAGTTCCGTTTGCCGTCGCGTTCGGTGGCAGGTGGTATCGATCTTCCGGTGCGCCGCCGCGCCCCGCCCCTGCCCGAAGCGCCGGTTTTGCCGGGCGCGGTTCCGTTCCCGGTGGATGAAAAGGATGGGGACAAGCCCGCACCCCAAAAAAACAAGCGGAAGTGCAACTGCAACCGGGAAGACGGCAAGGAATACTACCGCGACGGTGAGCTTTGCGGCTGGCTTGCCGATCCCGAATACGGCAACGCCCCTATGGGCAACGGCCGCGAGCAGTTCCATTGCATTTCCATCATCGGGCAAATCGAGGGGCATTCGCTCCTGCCCGAGGGGCAAAAGGCCACCAAATACGAGCACATCATCCCTACGCTGGTGTCGGTGGAGGAGGATGATCGCGTGGATGGTCTCCTGGTCATTCTGAACACCATGGGCGGCGATGTGGAGGCCGGGCTTGCCATTGCCGAAATGATCGCCTCTATGACCAAGCCCACCGTCTCGCTGGTGTTGGGCGGCGGGCATTCCATCGGCGTTCCGTTGGCAACGGCGGCGGACTACTCGCTCATCGTTCCCAGCGCCACCATGACCATTCATCCAGTGCGGGTGAGCGGAATGGTTATCGGTGTTCCGCAATCCTTCCGCTATATGAGCGAAATGCAGGATCGCATCACCAAATTCATCTGCTCCCATTCCAAGGCCAAGCCGGAAGTCATCCACGAGCTGATGATGCGCCCCGACCAGATCGCCACCGACTGCGGCTCCATTCTGGAAGGTGACGAGGCCGTGCGCTACGGCATCATCGACGAGGTGGGCGGCCTTGACCGCGCCCTTTCCGTCCTTCGCGAGCTCTGCAAAAAGCACAAAAAATTAGAATAAGAATTGTTTTTGTTCTAAAAACGAAAAAGAAAGCGAAGCCTTACAAAAGGTTTCGTTTTTCTTTTTTGCAGATTTTTCTACTATTTTTTAATAATCTCTTGCAACATTTATTTTCTTATGTTATAATTACTCTGTACGTCTATGCGCTCGCGCGTATGCGGGCAAAAAATAAATCATTATTTTATATCCCAATCTTTGGGAAACCGACCGGAAAACCGGCAACCGTTGCCGCCGCAACCGAGAACAACGCGGCGCGCCGACGGAAATGCGGGCGGTTCCGGCGGTAGAATTGGAGGCACCTTTTGGAAGAACCATCGCAAATTCCCGTAATGACCGCCGGGCAGGCGGAGGCCCGGCACTATCTTTCGGGCGAACTGCTCGAAACCATGCATCTGGAACCCACCCGGGGACCCGCCGCGCAAACCCTCGCGGCGGACGGAACGGTCAAGTACTACTACGATCCCCGCTATGTCCGTGAGGCGGCGCCCGAAAACTGGTATCAAAGCCGCCCCGAACCGCTCATTGACCCCATCAAGTTGGAGGACGGCAGAGAGATCGGCCGGATGAGCACCAAGCGCGCCGCTCTGCTCAACTACTACACCAAGGATCGGCTGGCGCAAATGCACTACGACGTGGTGGCCGGCCCGGTTGCCTACACCAAGCGGTTTGACCGCTCCATTCTCTATTTCTACGACAAAGCCGAGGCGATCCGCCAGCCGCTCCCCTGTGTCAAATGCGGAAAGGACATTCGCTACCGCCACAAGCTCTGCCGCGCCTGCTTTGAAAAAGAGATGGATCAGCGCCGCATCGAGGGCGACGCGCACCGCGCCGCGTACTATCACGCCAAGCGCGAAAAAACGCTTTTTTTCGATTTGGAACTCACCGGCGTTTACGACCACGACGAGATCCTTTCGGTTTCCATTACCGACGGCGCCTGCAACGTGTTGATGGACACGCTGGTGCATCCGGTGCGCAAGCGCAAATGGAAGGAGACCGAAAAAATCCACGGCATCACCCCCGAAATGGTGACCGACGCGCCTTATTTGAAGGACATCACACCCGAGATCAAGCGTCTGTTTGCCGAGGCCGACGCGGTGATCGCCTACGGCATTGCCACCGATTACAATCATATCAAATACATCTACGATACCGAAGCCGAGCGGCAAAAGCTGCGCCGCAAAACCAAGTGCGCCGCCATGGAGTACAACCGCTTTGTGCAGGAGCACCACCCGGAGCTGACCCACCTTTCGCTGACCGACGCAATGGAAACGCTCGGCCTTTCTTGGGATGGCGTTGCGCATACCTCCATTGCCGATACCATTGCCTGCGCAAAGGTTTGGGAGGCGCTGTTCCCGAACTACTACGACGATTGAAAGGACGGGCAACGTATGAAAGACTTTTTATTCGGGCTTGACGGCCCGGCCGGACACGACGAAAACCTGGAACTTTTGACCACCGTTTACGATAACGTGGAGCTTTCGGTCCTGCGCAGCATTCTGGAAGGGGAGGGCATCCCCTATATGATCCGCGAGCGTGGCAGCGGAAGCTCGGTGCGCATCATTACCGGGTTTACCATGTTCGGTACCGACGTTTTCGTACCCAAGACGGCCGTTGAACAGGCAAAGGAAATTCTGGAAGCCTATCGCACCGCGCCGGTCGAGGAAGGCGAAGCGCCGGACGGGGAAGCGGAGGACGAGCCATGAAAGAAATTTTGCTTTGCAAGTACGGCGAGATCGTGCTCAAAGGCGCCAACCGCCGGTATTTTGAGGATATGCTTTGCAAAACCATTCGCTTCCGCGCCAAGCATTTCGGCAAATTCACCGTTACCCCCTCGCAAAGTACGGTGGTCATTGAGCCGCAGGACGATGTGGCCGATCTGGACGGACTGTTTGAAACGGTGCTCAAAGTATTCGGCATTGTGGGCGTGAGCCGTTGCGCGGTTTGCGAAAAGAATATGGAAAGCATCGAGCGCACGGCGCGCGAATATCTGCCGCAGTTTTTGGCCGGCAAAAAGACATTTAAGGTCGAGGGCAAACGCTCGGATAAGCGGTTTCCGCTCAATTCCATCGAGCTTTCCCGCGAGGTTGGCGGCTATCTGCTCTCGGAAAACCCCAAACTGAAAGTGGACGTTCACAACCCGGAGATCGTGGTGCACGTGGAGATCCGCGAGTTTGGCGCCTATCTGCACGCCGGGCAGTTCAAAGGCGCCGGCGGTATGCCGGTGGGTACCAACGGCAAGGCGCTCCTGCTCCTTTCGGGCGGGATTGATTCGCCGGTTGCCGGGTATATGATTGCCAAGCGCGGCGTGCAAATCGAGGCCGTGCATTTCGAGTCCTTCCCCTACACCAGCGAGCGGGCCAGAGAAAAGGTGTTTGAGCTGGCGCGGCTGGTGGCACAGTACGCCGGCAGCATCCGGTTGCACGTCGTTTCGCTCACCCACATCCAGGAGGAACTGGTCAAAAATTGCGAGGAGGATTATTTTACGCTGATCCTGCGCCGCTATATGATGGCCATTGCCAACCGGATCGCCCTGGCGGAAGGTTGCGGCGGGCTTGTGACCGGCGAGAGCCTGGGGCAGGTCGCCTCGCAGACCATGCAGGCCATCGGCGTTGTTGATCCGCTTGCCGAACTGCCGGTCTTCCGCCCCTGCATCGGGCTGGATAAGGAGGAGATCGTTCAGATCGCCCGCCGGATCGGCACCTTTGAAACGTCGATCCAACCCTACGAGGATTGCTGTACCGTGTTCACCCCGCGGCATCCCAAAACCCGCCCCACAATGGAGGGCGTGCTGGAACAGCAAAACCGCCTGCCGTTTGAGGAGCTGGTGGCCGAAGCGCTTGCCGGCAAAACGGTAGAACACATCCGCACCGAATTTTGAAAAAACAAAAGTTTGAAATACAGGAAAGAGGAATTGCTATGGAACAAAAGTACTACCACATGACCATTGCGGGTTGCGAGCGCGACCTGCCCATTTGCCCCTTGAACGACAAACTGCAAATTGCCGGTTTCGTCATTTTCGGCGATCCCGAACTCACCACCGCCTGCGCACAGGCGCTGTTGAATCGTGCGCCGGAGTACGATTATCTCATTTCGGCCGAGGCCAAGGGCATTCCGCTGGTGCACGAAATGGCGCGCCTTGCCGGCAACCAAAAATATTTTCTTGCCCGCAAAGCTCCCAAGCTTTATATGACCGGCGTTTTGGACGTGAAAGTCCGCTCCATCACCACGGCAAAGGAACAGCACCTCTATTTGGATACCGCCGACGCCGCGATTATGAAGGGCAAAAAGATCCTGATCGTTGACGACGTGGTTTCCACCGGCGAATCGCTCCGCGCCATTGAGCAGCTGGTAGAGGAAGCCGGCGGCGTGATCTGCGGCAGAATGACCATTCTTGCCGAGGGCGACGCACAGGATAGAAAAGACCTGACCTATCTGGAAAAACTGCCGCTGTTTGACGCGCAGGGCAACGCTATTTAACCAAAGAAAGGAACCCGAATTATGGAAAGAACCTACATTGCAAATGTTAAAGCGGGCGAAAAAGTAAAAATTGCCGGCTTTGTGGAAAATCTGCGCAACAAGCGTACCATGGCCTTTTTGGTCATTAAGGACATCACCGGCAAAATGCAGGTCACGCTGGAAAAAGAAAAGTTCCCCGCACTGGCCGAAAAGGTGGACACCCTGACCATTCATTCGGTCGTTACCGTTACCGGAACGGCCGTTGCCAACGAGTACGTCAAACTGGGAGGGATCGAAATTCTGCCCGAGGAATTGGAAGTGGAATCGATCGCCGACGCGCTTCCCATTAAGGACGACTCCGAAATTGACTCCAAAATGGACTTCCGCTGGATCGACCTGCGCCGCGATTGCAACCAGCTCATGCTCAAACTGCAAACGCTTCTGACCGCTTCGATGCGCGAATTTTTGGTGGAGCGCGGGTTTATCGAAATTCATACGCCCAAGCTCATCGGCGCGGCGAGCGAGTCCGGCTCCGATGTGTTCGAGGTCAAATATTTCGATACCAAGGCCTACCTTGCGCAGTCGCCGCAGTTCTACAAGCAAATGGCTATGGCGGCGGGAATGGATCGCATTTTTGAAACCGGCCCGGTCTTCCGCGCCGAAAAATCCTACACCAACAAGCACGCAACCGAGTTTACCGGCTTCGATCTGGAATTTTCCTACGTCCACTCGGCCGAGGAAGTGATGCACATGGAGGAAGAACTGCTTGCCTACGCGTTCGGCAAGGTTGCCGCGGCCTACGGCAAAGAGGTGGAGGCGCTCTTCGGCAAACAAATCGTTGTCCCCACCGTTCCGTTCCCGCGCATCAAACTGGCC
The DNA here is from genome assembly GCA_946641795.1 of uncultured Clostridia bacterium. GTDB lineage: Bacteria > Bacillota > Clostridia > Oscillospirales > CAG-272 > UMGS1865. The sequence goes on along the minus strand of CAMPBZ010000040.1, from coordinate 1,306 downwards.
GACCTGTACGCCGAGCTGGAAGCGCGCTACGGCTATACCGTTTCCGATGACGCCAAGGGCGACCTGACTACCGAGGCCGAGCACCTTTGCGCGCAGTTCTCAATGGAAAAATACGGGCACGAATTCTTGTTTGTTACCGATTATGCCGCCAAGGAGCGCGCCTTCTACCATATGCGCGACGCGCGCGGCGTTCCCATGGGCTACGACCTGATTTGGCGCGGCTGTGAGATTACCACCGGCGCCGTTCGCGAGCACCGCTACGAAATTTTGAAGGCGCAGGCCGACGAAAAAGGGCTGGGGAAGGATGTGGAGTTCTATCTGCAATTCTTCCGTTATGGCTGCCCGCCGCACGGCGGCTTCGGCCTGGGCATCGACCGCCTGACCATGCTCTTCCTCGGACTTTCCATCAAAGAGGCCGAGTTCCTGTTCCGCGGCCCCAACCGCTTAACGCCGTAATTCTATGAAAGTAGAATTGCTCTCTCCCGCCGGCAATTTTGAAAAAATGCAGGCGGCCGTCCGCTTTGGAGCCGACGCGGTCTATCTTGCCGGCAAGGCGTTCGGAATGCGCTCGGCGGCGGATAATTTTACCGTGGAGGAGATCCGGCAGGCGGTGGAGTACGTCCACGCAAGAGGGAAAAAGCTGTACCTTACCGTCAATACCCTGCCGCACGAGGACGAATATCCCGCCCTGCGCCAGTTCCTTTCCGATCTTTCGGGCGCCGGCATTGACGCCATGATCGTTGCCGACCTGGGAACGCTTGCCACTGTGCGCGAGTTGTTGCCGGAAATGGAGATCCACGTTTCCACGCAAACTTCCATCGTCTCCTCGGCCGCGGCAAACGCCTATGCGGCAATGGGGGTCAAACGGCTGGTGCTGGCGCGGGAATTAACGCTTGCCGAGATCCGTGCCATCCGCCAAAAGCTGGACCCCGCCGTGGAGCTGGAAGTGTTTATCCACGGTTCTATGTGCATCTCTTACAGCGGCCGGTGCCTGCTTGCCAACGCAATGGGGGGCAGGGACGGCAACCGCGGTACCTGCACCCAGCCCTGCCGCTGGAATTATAAGCTGATCGAGGAAAAGCGCCCCGGCACTCCGCTGGGCATTGAGCAGAACGAGCTTGGAACGTTTATAATGTCCTCCAAGGATCTGTGTATGATCGAGCATATCCCGGAGCTGATGGAAAGCGGCGCCGTTTCGTTCAAAATCGAGGGCCGTATGAAAAGCGCGTATTACACCGCCGTTGTCACCAATGCCTACCGGATGGCGATTGACGCCTATTTGCGCGACCCCGAACGGAATCAATAT
>CAMPBZ010000039.1 GCA_946641795.1 uncultured Clostridia bacterium | reverse complement strand
CACACACTTCCGTGTATCCTTGTCTCTCTCTTGTTGTTCAGTTTTCAAAGATCGTCTCGCTACCCTGTTTTTTTCGGACAGCTTATTCATTATACTACAAGGTATTTTTTTTGTCAAGAGTTTTTTTGAAATTTTTTAAAATTTTTTTTGCGCTTTTTTCTTCGGCTTTGAGTAGATGATTTTGCTTTGTGGCAGAATAGGAAAAACGGCTTGCAGAAAGGACTTTTTTATGGTTACCATTGTTTTTCGCACACTTTTGATCTATCTGATCCTGCTTTTTACGATGCGGCTGATGGGCAAACGGCAGATTGGCGAGCTGGAAGTGACCGAGCTTGTAACCGCTCTGCTCATCTCGGAAATCGCGTCCATTCCCATCACCAACCAGGATATTCCGGTGCTCCACGCGGTGATCCCCATTTTCCTGCTTTTGATATTGGAAGTGCTTTCCTCCTGGCTGCCGCTCCGGCTCCCCTTCTTAAAACCGGTCTTTTCGCCCAGCCCCACCCCGCTGATCCGGAACGGAGTGCTTTGCTCCGGCGCGATGGACGCCAACCGCGTTTCGGCCGAGGAACTGATGGCCGAGGTTCGGCAAAAAGGGTTTTCCGATCTTTCGCAAATCGAGGAGGCCATTCTGGAAACCAACGGCAAGGTCACGCTGTTCCCGAAGCCGGATTTCGGAACGCCGACCGCCGCCCAGCTGGGTCTGCACCCGAAAGAGGAGCCGCTCTGCCACGTGGTGTTTTGCGGCGGACGCATCAACAAGCCCGGCCTGCGGCTGATCGGCAAAGACGCGGCCTGGTTCCGGCGGGAGCTGGCGCGGCGGCATTGCACGGCAAAATCGATTTATTGCGCAACGGCAAACAGCCGGGGAGATTTGACCTTGATTGAAAAGGAGAAGAGCCAATGAAAGAGGTGATTGCCGTTCTCGTTCTGCTGGCCTTGCTGGTCGGGTTTGTGATTTGGAACGCTATATATATAAATAATGTAGCAATTCGACTTTCCAACACGGTGGAAGCCCTGCCCGACATTGCCGACCCCGCCTGCGCCGACGCCGCGAAAGCCCTGCACGACGAGTGGAAAGGCTATGCACCGATCGTTGGGATTTCGGTCAGTTATTCGGTGGCCGACCGGGTGGGCGAGCAATGCGCGGTGCTGGCCGCCTGCGCCGAGTGCGGCGACGAACCGGGCTACGCCTCGGCGCGGGCTCTGCTGGCAGATATGCTTTTGGATTTGCGTCGCGCCGAGCAATTCTCGCCGAGGAGTTTGTTTTGAAGGTCGCGAGTTTGAAGGTCGCGAGAGGGGGAAAACTTTTTTTGCAAAAAAAGTTTTCCCCCTCTCGCGCTCTCCTCCTTTCAAAAAACTCCCAAACGAGTTGTGGGAGTTTTTGAAAGCGGCATTATACTCTGCTCCGAGTGGGGTTTGATAGAAGCCGACCTGATAGAAAAACTTTTTGCAAAAGGAAGCGCCCGGAATTCCCGAACGCTTCCTTTTATTATAACAGAATGATGCCGACGAGAATACGAACGCCCTTTTACCCAAGATCGGCGAGCCATTTTTCCGACTGCTCGCGCGTTTTGAAAATGACGGCTTGTTTTCCCTCATATTTTTCGATCAAGCGATAGACTTCCGGGCGGTTTTCCACACGATAGTTTTTAACCAGCTCCACCAGTTCGGGATCCGGTTCGGTTTCGATCCACGGCAAATCCTTGCGGCTCTTTCCGATCCGCTCGGCAATCCCGCGCAGGCAGACTTCCTCGCTGTAATCAAGGAAGATGATCGTATTGCAGGCGGCAAAACGCATCTCGTAGGTGCGGCTGTAATTGCCGTCGATGATCCAGCGTTCGCCTTGCAAAATCTCGCACAGGCGGCGGTCAAACTCCGCACGGCTGATGTACGTGCGGTCGGCTTTCCACCAAATGTTGTCGAGGTGGTAAAGCGGCAATCCCGTTTTTCCCTGCAATGCGCTTGCAAAGGTGCTTTTTCCGCTCCCCGGCGCGCCCAGTATGATAATCCGGGTTCCTGCCGCAACGCCCGCTTGCCGTTCTTCTTTTTCCATCATTGTTCGGCGGTTTTTTCCTTCCAAAGGAGCGAGAGGGCTGGCAAAATCATTGCGCCAACGGTGTTGCCGGCAATGACCAGCCACAAAAAGCCGAACGCCTGCCAGGAGAAGATGCCGCTGACGGCGAAATAGCCAATGTCGGCAATGGAGTGCTCAAAACCGCTCAAAATGAAGACCGGAATTGCAAACAGAACGCCGATGGGCGACTTTTTCTCCTTGAAAATTGCAACGGCAACGTACATTAAAATCCCGCAGAAACAGCCGCGGGCAAAGGTTTGCCACCACGCCTGCCCCGCCAGTTTGGCATTGCAGAGGGCGAGCGCCGTCTCCTTCATAGACGGGATTGCCGCCATGAGCGCCCAGCCGCAAAGAGCAACGCCCAAAAGATTGCCGAGCAGGCCCAACAAAAGCTCGGAGAACTCCTTTTTGCCGTGCGCCAGAACAATGAAACCGATTTTGCCGGTGTAGAGCGAAAAGCCGAAATAGCAAATGGTCAGGAGCGCGACCGAAAAGAGCACTGCGCCGACATTTTTATCCGGACAAGCAAGATAAACAGCGCAGCCGATGGAGATCATCACGCCCGAGGCAATTCCTTTTGCAATGTTTGCAAGTGCGGTTTTCATACGTTTCTCCTTTATATCAATAGGATCAAAACAATTCCGGCAAGCAAGCAGGCAATGCCGAAAATCCATTCCACCAGCCCAACGATTTTGGCGTATCGTTCGGTCTTTCTGCCGGCTTGAAAATCTTTTTCAAAACCGTTGATGAGAAAATATTTCTTTTTGAAATAGATGAAATATCCAAACAGCGAAAACGCCAAGCCCAGCAAAATGAGAATGATTTTGAGAGCAAGCATTTTGCCGATCCTCCGGGTTTCCGTTTGTTCCCTTTCAGTATAACAGAAATCGACGGGTTTTGCAATCCCGCAAAAGAAAAAATCGCCCCGCTTTTTCAAAAAACGGAGCAAAAGTCTTTTCCCTTTATCCCAAAGTTCTTTTAGAGAGTAGGGGGACGAGCGCGACCGCCGCCGGGGGCGGAGCAAGGGAGCGGGAGGAGTGGCCGCGGTCAAAATTTTGAAGCGGCGGCGCCGCGCAACAAAATTTTGGGCACCGCAACAGGAAGAGGGGGAGGAGGACATTTTCTTTCAAGAAAAGTTCTCCTCCCCCCCCTCATGGTGTCCCTATTCCCCTCACACCACTCTGACCTTATACATTCCGGGAATGGCGGCGATGTGGTCGATGGCCTTTTGCGAGGGTACGGCGCCAACGTCCAGGACGGTGTAGGCGTTGTCACCCTTGGATTTATTGGTCATATTTTCAATGTTCAACCCCTCTTCGGAGAGGGCGGTAGAAATTTTGGCGATGATGGCGGGGACGTTGGCGTGCAGGGCGCAAATGCGCGCTTCACCGGTGCGCGGCGAAGAAACGGCCGGGAAATTGACGCTGTTGGTAATGTTGCCGTTTCGCAGGTAATCGTCCAGCTCGCGCGCCGCCATAACGGCGCAGTTGTTTTCGCTTTCCTCGGTGGAAGCGCCCAGGTGCGGAATGGCAACCGCGTGGGGGGCGCCGAGGATCTCCTCGGTGGGAAAGTCGGTCACATAGGCCGAGAGCTTGCCGCTTTGCAGCGCGGCAACCAGATCGGCGGCGACCACCAGATCGGCGCGGGCAAGGTTGATGAGCTTGGCGCCGTCCTTCATTTTGGCAATGCTTTCGGCATTGATCATGCCCTTGGTTTGCTCGGTGGCGGGAACGTGGAGCGTGATATAGTCGGCAACCTCAAAAACCTGGTCAAAGGTCGCGGCGCGCTCTACGCGGTGGTTCAGGTTCCAGGCGCCCTCTACCGAAAGGAAAGGATCGCACCCCACCACCTTCATTCCCAGGTGGATGGCCGTGTTGGCGATCATACCGCCAATGGCGCCCAGACCGATAACGCCCAGCGTTTTGCCAAACAGCTCGGTGCCGGCAAACTGCGCTTTGCCTTTTTCCACCTGCTTGGCAACATCAGTGGTCAGGGTCTTGGCCCATTCCACACCGCCCACCACATCGCGCGCGGCGAGCAGAAGCGCCAGAACGGCAAGCTCTTTGACGCCGTTGGCATTGGCGCCCGGCGTGTTGAAAACGACGATGCCCGCCTGACTGCAACGGTCAATGGGAATGTTGTTTACGCCGGCGCCGGCGCGGGCAATGGCTTTGAGAGCCTTGCCAAACTCCATTTCGTGCATAGCCGCCGAACGGACGAGAATGCCGTCCGGGTTTTCGACGCTTTCGCCGATGGTGTAGTCGGAGCCAAGCTCGTTCAGACCCACCTGGGCAATTTTATTGAGCAGTTGAATTTTCATTTTGCTTTCTTCCCTTCCTTATGCTTTGGGGTTTTCGGCGGCAAATTGTTTCATAAACGCCACCAGCTTTTCCACACCCTCGTAGGGCATTGCGTTGTAAATGGAGGCGCGCATACCGCCCACCGAGCGGTGGCCTTTCAGGTTTTTGAGGCCGGCTTTGGCGGCGTCGGCGGCAAATTTCTTATCCAAATCGGGGTTGCCGGTAATAAAGGTAACGTTCATCATCGAGCGGCTGTTCTTTTGTACCGGGGCAATGTAGTAATCCTGGCTGTCAAGATAGCCGTAAAGCAGGTTGGCTTTCTTCTCGTTCATCGCCTTCATCACGTCCAAGCCGCCCAGGCCGAGGATCCACTCGTAAACCAGCTTTGCCATATAGATGGTGTAGCAGGGCGGCGTGTTGTACATGGAGCCGTTTTCGGCCATCGTCTTCCATTCCAGCATGGTGGGCATAGTCGGCTCGGCATAGTCCAAAAGATCCTCGCGCACAATGACCAGCGTCATTCCGGCGGGCGCCATATTCTTCTGCGCGCCGGCATAGATCACGCCGAAACGGGAAACGTCCACCGGCTCGGAGATGATGCAGGAGGACATATCGGCCACCAGCGGAATGTCGCCGGTGTCGGGGATTGCGGGGTACTTGGTACCGTAAATGGTGTTGTTGTAGCAAATGTGAACGTAGGCGGCGTCGGGGCGGAAGCTCTCTTTGGTCAGCGCGGGAACGTGGTCAAAGTTATCGTCCTTGGTGGTTGCGGCGCAAACAACGTCGTAGCCCAGCTTTTGCGCCTCCTTGAACGCCTTGCCCGAAAACTGGCCGGACACCACATAGTCGGCCTTGCCGGTGCGGCGGATCAGGTTGAGCGGAACGGCGGCAAACTGGGTGGAAGCCCCGCCCTGCAAAAACAGGACTTTGTAGTTTTCGGGAATGTTCATCAGCTTGCGCAGGAGCGCCTCGGCGTCGGCAATGATGGGCTCGTAATCGGCCGAACGGTGGGACATTTCCATTACCGACATTCCGCTCTCGCCATAGTTGACAAGCTCGGCGGCCGCCTTTTGGAGCACCGGAAGCGGAAGCATCGAGGGCCCCGCCGAAAAATTATACACGCGATCGATCATTTGAAAGTTCCTCCTTAATTGGGCTTGCAAGGCGCGAAGAACGGCTGTACAAGCCACTCTGCCCTGCAAAAAAGATATTGGAACTATTATACCATTTTGCTGGAAAATGTCAATACCTTTTGCAAAAATTGTGTTAAAAATTTATCAGATTGATAATTTTATATCAAATAATGCACTTTATACACTTGTTTTATGCAAAAATACACTCGTTTTTTCATTTATTTTTCGCGAAAATCTCTTGATTGTTAAATATTTATCATAATTTTTGGAAAATTTTGGTAAAACAGGGCAGCGCAAGGTGCCAATTCTTGACCCGGCGGTGCCGCCGGGCAAGCCCGGCTCCAATTCCCCGCAGTGCGGCCGGGCAAGCCCGGTTCCAATTCTTGGGCTCGCAGAACCGATTTCATAACGCCAAAAAAAATAAAGCCCCATCGGGAGCCGCCCGGCAGTGCCGGGGGCCAATTCGGGGGTTTGCAGAATTGATTTCAAAAACGCCGGGAAGATAAAGGTTTCCCCGCCGCGCCGGCTTTGGCATTCGCCTTTGGCGAATGCCAAAGCACAAGAAAAAGAGCACCGTGAAAAGACGGTGCTCTTTTTCTTTCAAAGCCCGCGTTTCGCGGGCTGGCGCGCCCGGCAGTGCCGGGAGCCGGTTCGGGGTTAGTGAAACAGATTTTGTAATGCTGAAAAGATAAAGCCCCGCCCGGCCCCGCAGTGCGGGGAGCCAAAACTTTGGTTTACAAAACCGGCCTCGTAACACCAAAAAAATAAAACCCCACTCGGAGCCGAGAATAAGGCCGTCTTCAAAAACTCCCAAAACTCGTTTGGGAGTTTTTTGAAAGTAGGGGAGCGCGAGGGGGGACGAAACTTTTTTGCAAAAAAGTTTCCTCCCCCCTCGCGGCCTTCCATAAAAATCCTTACTCCACGACCGTTTGTTCGGTTTCGGAGATAGCGAAGATGGTTAAAAAGAGGGTTTCCAGGTCGGTGGAGTTGGTCCAGAAGCGGTAAAACATATTGCCGGTGGGAATGACCAGTTTATGCTGGGCTTCCTCGTCCTCGTGGACATAGACGCTGCTGGTTTCGATGACGGCGAACGGAGCGCCGTTCTTGCTGACGTTGTAAACAAGATAGGGGAGCTTGCTGTGCAGATCGGTGGTCAGGAGGAGACCCTTTTCGTGCAAGAGATCCCAAATGTTCTGGCCGTCAAACTTGAACCAGGACTTGCGGGAAAACATTTCATCGTTAAAGCTCTGCGTGACCGTGTGGCCGATCTGGTGCTGTGCAACCGAGCCGGTAACGTGATTGTGGAACTCGTAAGTCCGTGCGCCGACGAGCGCCTGCTTGGTCATTTTGCCCTCGAACAGCAGGTTGCGGTCGGCATCCTCCACAAGATAGCCGGGTTTGAGCGAATGGCCGTCAAACTTGAAATAGTACTCGGTAACGCCCTCGGCGGTCTTAAAGCCGTCAAACACGGCCGCATCCGGCTTACCGCCGGGGATTGCTTCGTCCAGCGCCTTGCTTTTGCGGAAGGCCTTGACGGTGAAGAAAATGCCGCCCACGATTGCCGCCGCCCCAACGCCGATCATAATAATGCCGATGAGGTTGCCGTTTTTGGTGTTGGTCACCTTTTCGGGGTTCGCGGAGTCGTAGTAGATTGTCATCTCGTCGCCAACCTGATATTTTTTCTCAAGCTGAAAGCTTCCGTCGTAGGTCTTTCCGTTCACATCGTATTGAAATTCGATTTTGTACTCCTGCTGGTCTTCCGTGTCAATTCTGACAACTTCGGTAACCGAGGTAACCTTGGCCGTGGTTTCCACGTAGTTCCCGGAAGACATCGTCATTAAAATAATGCCGAACACGATCAGGATCACGCCCGCCGGAACAAAGAACCGCGCCGGCCCGGTGTTGCGCATCAATCTTGCAAACTTGTTTTCAAATCCCATTATTTCCTCCTTTTGGCCCCTTTGCGAGCCTTTTTGATACTTTGATTATACCGCTTTTGCGCCTGTTTGTCAAGGCAAACCGTTTTTTTCTGAAAAATCGCATTTTTTTGCCAAAATATCTTGATTTTGGAGATAAAATCGTTTACAATAATTATGTATATGCTTTGCCCGCCCCTTGTTTCCGGGCAGAAAGGTTAGGTCTGTTTATGCAAAAATTCAGAAAAATCGGTATTTTAACTTCCGGCGGCGACGCCCCCGGAATGAACGCCTGCGTCAAAGCCGCCGTCCACCGCGCGGCCGAGCTCGGCATTGACGTCATTGGCATTAACGGCGGTTACGCCGGGTTGATCAACGACGACCTGGTAGAGCTGACCGAGCGCAAAGTTTCGGATATTGCCGGCGAAAGCGGCACCATTCTGTATTCCAGCCGCTGCCCCGAATTCAAAACCGAAGAGGGGATGCAAACCGCTATTGCCACCTGCCGGAAGTACAACATTGACGCGCTGATCTGCATTGGCGGCGACGGCACCTTCCGCGGCGCTACCGATATGACCCTGCGCGGCATTCCTTCCATCGGCATTCCCGGCACCATTGATAACGATATTACCGCCACCGACTATACCATCGGCCTGGATACCGCCATCAATACTTCCACTTGGCTGATCGACAACCTGCGCGACACCCACGAGTCCCACGCCCGCGTTGGCGTTGTGGAGCTGATGGGCAATGAGTGCGGCCAGATCGCCCTTTACGCCGCCATCGCCTCCGGCGCCGTGGCCTGCGCCATTCCCGAAATTCCGTTCAACGAGGACGCCGCCATCAAACGCCTGCTCGCACATCGCGCCGCCGGCAAGCGCAATATGATCGTTGTGGTGGCCGAGGGTCTCAAAGCTTCCGACGGTACCCCCTACGCCGAAGAGCTCAACCGCAAAATCAAAGAGGTGGGCCTGGATAGCAAGTTCTTCCGCGCCGCCCACGTCATTCGCGGCGGCAGACCCACCGCCCGCGACCGCGTAACCGCCGCCCGCATGGCTTGCTACGCCGTTGAAAAACTGGTGGAGGGCAAATCCAACCTGGTGGTTTGCGAAAACGAGGATAAGATCGACAGTATGGATATTACCCTCGCACTCATTACCGACCGGATGTATAAAAACAAACTTAAACCCGGCGATCTCGACCGCTTCTCGCCCGCCGAAATTGAAACAATGAAGGCCGTTTGCGAAAAACGCCGCGCCGAAATCGCTGCCCTTTACTCCGTCGCTGAACATATTGCACAGTGAGGAAAAGGGGAAGGATAGGCCGCGAGAGGGGGAAGAACTTTTTGCAAAAAGTTCTTCCCCCTCTCGCGCTC
>CAMPBZ010000038.1 GCA_946641795.1 uncultured Clostridia bacterium | reverse complement strand
GCCCACCATAAAGCGGTTGTTGCCGCCGATTTTGGCAAATATATCGTCTTGGATCTCGTCAACGTCCTGATATTCGTCAATGTAGATCTCTTTATACTGCCCGCGGATGGCTTCCGTAAGCGAACTGCTTTCGGGCGCGTTCAAAATTTGGTACACCGCATCGCGGACGTCGTTGAAATCCTGCATTCCGCGCGCAATTTTCTCGGCGCGGTAGCGCTCCTGAAAGGCCGAATAAAAGCGATAGAGCATTTCGGCAAAGTCGGCGGTTTGCAAAAAGACCTTCTTTTGCTCGGCGGGGAAAATATCGTTTACAAGTACGGTATATTCTTTTATTTTTTCTTTAAATTTTTCTCTTGCTTTTTGGTAACGTAGCGACCATTCCGGCGTTCCGTCCGCGTTTTGGAACCTTGTAAATGAAAATGCAGAAAGAGCTTTTTGCAGTTGCTCCCAGCTTTTTTCTCGGAGGGACTGCAAAACCAGCTCGCAATGTAGGCAATCGTCGGCAAGAACGCCACCCTGCTTTTGTTGCGCTTTGAGATCGGTTTGGTGGTAGGTGGTTACCTCCTCTAAAACGCGATAGAAAGAAAGTACAAACGGCTCAAACCGGGCAAGAAAGGCGGCGCCGGGGCGCGTTTGCAAAAAGGGAAGTTCGGCCTCGGCGCGCAGTTGCGCGGCGGATTGGCGCAAAACGTCGATCCCGCCTTTTACGCGGCCGAAACTTGTATAAAACCGGATGAAAATATCGTTGAGATTGCTTGACGAAGTGCCGTCGAAAACGTGGTCGATGCAATCGGCAAAAAGGTTGTTTTGAATTTTATCAAACGGGTTTTCGGGATTAATCGGGCCGCTTTTTTCTTCATAGCTTTTGTAAAATTCCGGAATGAGATCGTCCAAAATTTCCTCTTGAAGTACGCGCAATTCGTTTTCATCCGCCAGGCGGAAATTGGCGGGAAGCCCCAAACTTTCAAAATGATTTCGCACGATTTGCAAATAGAAGGCGTCGATGGTGGAGATTTGTGCGCCGCCGAGCTGTAAAAGCTCGTTTTGCAGTTTTTCTCTTGCGGGGGCAGGCAGGTCTTCTTTGGCAAGCTCTTTTTCAATCGCTTTTGCAATTTTGCTTTTCAATTCCGCGGCGGCGGCGCGCGTAAAGGTAACGATCAGCAAATCGTTTAGCGTAATATCCGAATTGGTATCCAGAATGCGGCGGATGACGCGCTCGGTCAGAACGGCCGTTTTGCCGGAGCCTGCCGCGGCGGAGACCAAAATCAATTTGTCGTGCGTTTCAATTGCTGTTTTTTGTGCAATTGTCCAACTTGGCATTTTCGGTCTCCTTTCTCAATTGAATTTTTTGCCGGGTTTTGCAAGGTTGCAGTTTTCCCGAACGGTACAATATTGGCAAGCTATTTCGGAAGGCGTTTTTTCGGCGCAACCGCTGAAAATCCGTTCCGAAATTTCAATCACGTTGGCGCATACCCGCTCGATCAAAGCCTCAATTTCATCGCGGGTCATCTTTTCCAAGCCGTTTTCCTTGGAGCTTTCGGCATCTCCCAGCGTAAATCCGCTTTTTTTGGCCGTTGGATGTTCGCCGGTTTTGTCGATGAGCAAATAGTAGGCGCCGGCCGGAACCGAATGCGCGGGGTCCAGCTTGGTGGCCGCGTAAAGATAGAAGACGAGCTGCATATCTCTTCCGCTTTCCACTTCTTTCAAAGAAAACTTTGCCGTTCCCGTTTTGTAATCGACGATGTTGACGAAGGTCTGATCCCCCTCTTTGTAAAGGTCCACCCGGTCAATGCTTCCGGAAAGATGCACTGTGCGGCCTTCGGAAAGGGAAAGCGACAAATCGGGGATCTCGCCGCCGATTGTTGCCTCAAACATTTTGGGCTGATAGGAGCCGTTTTGAATGCCGACGATAATGTCTTCCAGCAAAAAGACGGCAATTGCCTGCAACCTGGAAAAGAGGTGCAAAACGCGGGTGTCCATTTCCGCAACCGGAATGGGGCAAATTTGGTTCAGATATTCCAAAACGATCCCGCCGACCGTTTTTTTCAGCCGTTCCTCGTCTTCGGGGAACTGATAGTGATCGTCTTCGGCCATTCGTTTTAAGAACTTTTCAAACACAAAGTGCAAAAAGGTTCCGTCATCCTTATTGGCAAGCGCGGCGTCCTTTGTTTCGCGCAGTTTCAGCACATATTGGCTGTAATAGGAATAGGGGCATTTGACAAAGGTATTGATCTTGGTTTTGGAAAGACGGAGCGAAGCGCCCGTCCCCCAGGGGGCAACGCGATAGTCCTGCGGCTCGATTTTTGCGGTACTTTCCGCTAAAACCGGCAAAATATGGGGCAAATCAAAGTCTTTCGGCTCTTGCCCGGTCAGATAGGAAATGCGGCGAAGCGCAATGGATTGGGTATTCTCCTCGCCTTTGGAAGTCAGCATCGGATAGGAAAGATAGAGCTTTTCCAGAGGCTTGGGGACCGCGCGGTAAACGTAGAAAAGCTCCTCCGCGGATTGTAGTTTGGGGTCGGCCTCAATGTCCAGTCCGTGCTCCCGCAGCGTTTGCTTTTCGGCGTTGGTGAGAATGCCGGCGCTTTGCACGTTTTTGGGGAATTCGCCCTCGGTAAGCCCCAGCAGAAACGCCGCGCGAATGCCCTCGGCGCGCGCGGTTGCCGCTGAGCCGATGAGAACGCAATCGTGAACGCCGGGAACCGAGCCGAGATCGCTGTGGGAAAAGACAATTTCAAATAAGGTCAGCAATTCCGCCGTGCTAACGGTTGCATTCGGTAACAGCTTGCAAAGCAGAACAAAGGCATTTTTGACAAGTTCGTATAAGCGCAGGCTTTCTCCGGCCTCCCGAACCTGGCCGAGCGCAAGCTCTTTTTCGGCCTGTTCCGAAAGCACTTCCTGTAAGTTGATTTTGCCGAGATACTCGTAAACGGCGCGCAAACGGTCGGAGAGGCGGCGCGAGGCGCGCAGACCGGCATCCAGGGCTTGCAAGGGGAGAATGACCGTCTCCCGGACGCGGTTGGCCGTTTCCAGAATTTCCGTGGCGCGGGCGCTCATTTGCGTTTCAAACCCGTCGGGGTTCATACTCCAAGCATTGTCAAGGAAGCGCTTGCCGGTAATTTTCCAGGTTTCGCAATACTCCTCAAACAGGGCGGCCTCGCGCTCCGAAACACCGCAAAGCCCGGTTTTTACCAGGGTGATCACATCCTGCGTCTTGTAATTGCCGCCAACCGAGCGAAGCGCCGAAAGGATCAGCCTTGCAAGCGGTTTTGCGGCAAGCTCGGTGCGATCCGAGAAAAAGCAGGGAATGCCGTGGCGCTCCATTGCCGCGTCCAGAACGCCGCGGTAGCGCTCCGGGTCGCGCACGAATACGGCAAAATCGCCGTAGTGCATTCCGTTTTGGACAAGATCCAAAATGTTCAGCGCCACCGCTTCGGCCTCTTCGTAAATGTTAGAACAGGCAAGCAACGATACGCAGTCCTCGCCCTTGTTGGGAAGCTCCTCTTTTTCCGCATTCTGCATATCAAACCGCCAAAGATCGCGCTCCAAAACGCGCAACGCCTGCGGCCGGCAGTTGGTTTCGTTGGTCAAAAAGGTGCGGTTGGTAGCGGAACCGGCAAGATCGGCGCATTTTTTGAGGCGTTTTGCCGTTTCGTTTACGTTTTGAAAATGAATGGAAGGCTTTTGATCCATACAAAGCCCCACCGTTACCGTGGCGCATTGACGGATCACTTCGGTCAAAACGTCGTATTCCGGCTTGGTAAAACTGGTAAACGAGTCCACGTAAAGATTTGCGCCGGCAAAAAAGTTGTGTTCCTGCAAGGTTTTGGCAAGATGGAGCAGCCGGTCGGGCGCACTTTCGCCAAAGCGCTCCTCCAATAAAAGCGCATAGGTTGCCTGAATGGCCGAAAGATCGCGCAGTTTGGCGGCCAGCGGAGCCTCTTTGGGCAAATGTTCGGCAATTTCTTCCAGCGTTTGGCTGTTTACGCCGCAGTTTTGCAGGTCTTCGACCGTTCCGAGCATACTTTCGGTAAGTGCCGCGTCCGATTTTGCGCATTTTGCATACTGCTGTAAAACGCCGTCCAAGGAGCGAATGGCCTCCCACATCAAAACGGCGCGGCTCGTTTGATCGGCGTGCAGATCGACCGAGCCGCCGAATTTTTGAAAAACATCCCGGCAAAGTCCGGTAAAATTGACGATTTTGAAATAAAGTCCTGCGTTTTTCGGGAGCTTTTTGGGCAGATCGCGCTCGCTGATATACGCCTGCTGTTCCGGCACCAAAAGGTAGCAAATTCTCTTGCTTTCAATGTCTTGGCGGATCAGCTCGGTAATTTTGGCGCTTTTGCCCGATCCCGAAGGCCCGCAAATCAACTGTAACATTCTTTCAACCGCCTTTCTTTTCCGCTTTTTCCATCAGCGCAAGGTTCCGCCGGATAGTCTCTCTGCCGCGCCAGGAGTAGGCACGGCTTGCAAACTGTTCGTCGCTCATCTCGTCCAGAATTTTCAGGGTCAGGCGCGGGATGCAATCGATCTCAAAATAGGGGATCTTCGTAAAAATTGTCCCGCTCCGAATGGCCTTTTGCGTATAGGGGCAAACTTCCTGGCAAAGGTCGCAACCCCAAACCGAGCCGTAGGCAAGCAGGTCGGCCGCCTCCGCTTCGGTCAGTTCGCCTTTCTTCTGCGTCAGAGCGGAAAGGCAGGTTCCTATTTTTTCCATCGGGCAGGCCGTCCGGCATTTTCCGCAGCCGATGCAGGGGGCGATCGGCCGGGTCTGCGCGGGCAGGTGCGCGCTGGTGATCAATTCGCCCAAAAAAACGTACGAGGAATACTTTTCGGTAATCAGCAAGCCGTTCTTTCCAATCACGCCAAGTCCGGCGTGCGCGGCCGCCTGCAATTCGGCAACCGGGGAATGGTCGGCAAAGCCGGCAAAGCGCTCGTTGGGATATTTTTGGCGCAAAACCGGCAGCAATTCGGCAAAAAATGCCTCAAAAAAGCCGTGATAATCGCGCGAAACGGCATAAGCCGAAAGGTTCCGGTCGGGGGAAAGGCAGGCGCGCGTAAAATAGGGAACGGCAATCAAAACCGCGGTGCCATCCGAAATACCAGCGCGCTCCAATAAATACGGCTTTCGGATCTCGCATTCCGAAAGGGAGATCGGCGCAAACAGGTCGATTTTCCGTTCAGCAAAATATTCGGAAAGAAAATTCAGCATACCGTCTCCTTTTTCAGCTTTTTTTCAGATTTTGTGCTATCATTATATCATAAATCGACGGCAAAAGCAAGAAATTCGGAGAAAGAATACACAATTTCAAAAAGATTTCAATTTCATTCACAAGATTTTCACATTTTCATTTTATAATAGTGCCGTACAAGGAAAAGGAGCATTGGATATGAAACAAAAAAGCAGATCTTTCAAAGTTGCATTGATCGTTTTGGTATTGCTGCTGGCGGTTTCGCTTTGCGCGTGCAGCAGCCTTGCAACCTTCCTTTTGAAAAACGCAACGCAGAATGCCGGAACGAATGCAAACACCCAAACGCAAACCCAAACGCAAACCGATACCGGCACCGACACCGGCTCGGATGATCCGGACTTGTACCGGCCCAACGCCGGGAAGGAGATTACCCAATCGGATACGGTAGCAACCGAGCACGGCTCCGCCGGCGACCAGGTGTTTACCATTTCCGAGGTGGTCAGAAAGGTGCAGGATTCGGTGGTGCAGATCTACGTTTCCTCCAATGAAGGAACCTCCGCCGGGAGCGGCGTGATCATTTCGGCAGAGTATGGATATATTCTGACCTGTAACCACGTTGTTGCTGGCGGGAAAAGCATTGTTGTAGAGCTTTCGGATAACACCCAGTATTCCGCAAAGCTGGTGGGGACTGACGCTTCTACCGATCTTGCCGTTGTTAAAATCGAGCCGTCCGCCGAAAGACCGCTGACCGAAGCCGTACAGGGTAAGAGCTCCGGGCTGGTTGCGGGCGAGTACGTCGTTGCCATCGGCAACCCGCTGGGAACGCTGGGCGGCAGCGTTTCGCAGGGGATCATCAGCGCTACGGCGCGGCAGATCCCGTTTTCCAACGATGACGGTTCCACCACGGTAATGACCCTTTTGCAGACAGACGCGGCCATCAACTCCGGCAACTCCGGCGGCGGCCTGTTCAATTTGCAAGGGGAGCTGATCGGTATTGTCAACAGCAAATATTCCAATACCGGCGTGGAAGGCCTCGGCTTTGCGATCCCCATTGACACCATCTATCCCATTGAGATTGACCTGATCGAGTACGGCTATGTGCGCGGTATTGTGGACGACGGACTTTCGATGTTCTCGGTTTCGGAAATGGAATACTGGTACTATCAATGGCAGTATAGAAGGGTCGGCATCAATTCCTCCGGCCTTTACGTCAACTCCTCCCGCTATACCGACGGGTTGAGGCAGTATGACAGGATCGTTTCGGTCAATGGGCAAACAGTCAACACGGTGGACGATTATCGCGCCGTGGTCTCCAAACTCGAAATCGGCGATACCATTGAAATTCAGTATTCGCGCGGGCAAACGACCGGCACGGTGCAAATCACCTTGCAGGAATACAAGCCCGAAGGGAAATAAACGCATATCAAAAGCGACCCGGTTCAGCCGGGTCGCTTTTTGGATTTGAGAAACCGGATGGCATAAAAGAGCGACAAAAGAAAGGTGGCTCCGTCGGCAAGCGGCTGCGTCAGCCACAGGCCGGAAAAACCGAAGGCGCGCGGCAGAACAAAAATCAACGGCAAAAAGAAAATGCCTTGCCGCGCCGCCGCAAGCACCGAGGCGGCAACCGGCCGTTTCAGGGCTTGCAGGAGCAGGTTGGTAACGGCGATCAGCCCGTGGAGCGGCAGAACAACAAGGCTGGCGCGCAAAAGCGGAATGCCGAAGGGAAGCAAGTCCTCTCCGCGTCCGAACCATTGCAGAATGGGTTTGGCAAACAGGAAGGCGGGAATAGACGCCGCCAGCAAGAGCACTGTTGCCGGAATGACGCAGGATACGAAAATGCGTTTTGCGCGGTCGATCTTTCCGCATCCGTAATTGAACCCGATGGCCGGCACCATCCCTTGGCCGATGCCAAGCGGAATGGCATAGCAAAAAAGAAAAACGCGCGTAGCAACGGCAACGGCCGCAACGGCCGGCGTTCCGTATTCTTTTGCGGCGCGGTTGAGCAAAAGAACGGCAACCACCGTCAATCCTTGCCGGAACAGCGAAGGAAGACCGTTGACGGCCGCGCGTTTCGCTTCCGAAACAGTCTCTTTTGAAAAGACTGGCGAAAGAGAAACGAGCGTGCGCCTGAAAAGATAGGGCGCCAGCAAAAACAGAAAGGCAAAACCATAGCCAAGCGGAATGGCAAGCCCAAGGCCGAAAACGCCGCAGGAAAAGCGCCGGACAAGCAGCAGGGAAGCCGCAACCGAAAGCGCGTTGCCACCTGCCAGCCCCGCCATTGCGTAAACCGTTTTCCCCTCGGCGCGCAGCAGGTTGGAAAGCACAAAACAGCCGCACATCAAGGGCGCCGCAATCAGCAAACAAACGGTGTACGGCCTTGCAAGCGCCAGCAATTCCGCCCCGGCGCCGAGAAAACGCAACAGCGGTAGCTGAAAAAGCAAGCCCAAACCCGCAAAGGCAACCGCAAGGAGCAATGGGAAGAACAGCGCGCCAAAGGCGAGCGCGTGCGCTTTTTGGGCGTTCTTTTCGCCCAGCGCATTGGCAACTAGACTGCCTGCCCCGGTCCCGAAAACAAAGCCGACCGTTTGGATCAGCGCGTGGATCGGAAAAACAATTCCCAAAGCGCCGCAGGCGTTCGGGTCTATCCCGGCGGCAATCAGCGTTTCGATTACCGAAACGAGAGGCGGCAACAGCGCGGCCAAAACCGAGGGAAAACAAAGCCGCGCCAACAGGCGCGGAATGCTTCCGCCGGTCATTTTTTGATGCGTTTGTTCCATCCGTTCCATTTTTGCGCCGCCTTTTTGAAGGATTTTTGAAAATAGTATTTCACAAAACGCAAAAAATGATAAAAAAGACGATCGATTTCCAAAAAAGACCTTGATTTTTTCCAAAGAATGGTTTATAATAAAACTGTCAAAAAAACGATTTTCAGGAGGGCTTGAAAATGCTTGTTTCCGCAAAAGAAATGCTTGTAAAAGCAAAAGCCGGCCATTATGCCGTAGGTCAGTTCAACATCAACAACCTGGAATGGACCAAGGCGATCCTTCAAACCGCGCAAGAGCTCAATTCTCCGGTCATTCTCGGCGTTTCCGAGGGTGCTGGAAAGTATATGTGCGGCTTTAAGACGGTCACCGATATGGTCAAGGCGATGATCGACGAATTGAAGATCACCGTTCCCGTGGCGCTCCACCTCGACCACGGTACCTACGAGGGTTGCTACCGCTGCATTGAAGCCGGATTTTCTTCCATTATGTTCGATGGCTCGCACTATCCGATCGCCGAGAACGTTGAAAAAACCAAAGAGCTGGTTCGCGTTTGCGCCGAGAAGGGACTTTCCCTGGAAGCCGAAGTTGGCGCCATCGGCGGCGAGGAAGACGGCGTGATCGGTATGGGCGAATGCGCCGACCCCGAGGAATGCAAACAAATTGCCGATTTGGGCGTTACCATGCTGGCCGCCGGCATTGGCAATATTCATGGCAAATATCCCGAAAACTGGCCGGGTCTCTCCTTTGAAACGCTTGCCGCCATTTCCGAAAAGGTTGGCAAAATGCCGCTGGTTCTCCATGGCGGAACGGGCATTCCCGCCGATCAGATCCGCAAGGCGATCTCGCTGGGCGTTTCCAAGATCAACGTCAACACCGAATGCCAGCTGGCGTTTGCCGCCGCCGTTCGCAAATATGTGGAAG
>CAMPBZ010000037.1 GCA_946641795.1 uncultured Clostridia bacterium | reverse complement strand
GCTTGCCGACCGGTATATCAAACACCCCTCCGAGGTTGTTAAGGTCGGCGATATTGTCACCGTTCGTGTTTTGAGCGTGGACGTTGCCAAAAAGAGAATTGCCCTTACCATGCGCAAAAAGCCATAAAAAGGTAGCAAAATCTATAAATTTCGCCTATTTTGAAACTCTTTTATACATTTTGCACAATTCAAACGCGCAAAATTTGGGGAAATCATATCTTTCATTTTGGATCAAAATTTGCTATAATGTAGTATGATCTATTACTATGCCGGATTGGATCGGAAACAGGAGGAAACAAAAAACAATGGCAGGTTTATCTCTGAGACATATTTACAAAAAATATCCCGGCGGCGTTGTTGCCGTTTCGGATTTTAACCTTGAAATTAAGGATAAGGAATTTTTGGTGCTGGTAGGCCCTTCCGGTTGCGGAAAATCCACCACGCTCCGTATGATCGCCGGTCTGGAAGAAATTACCGAGGGCGAGCTGTTCATCGGTGACCGCCTGGTCAACGACGTGGCTCCGAAGGACCGCAAAATTGCAATGGTGTTCCAGAACTATGCGCTTTATCCGCATATGTCTGTCTTTGAGAATATGGCGTTCGGCTTAAAGCTGAGCAAAGTTCCCAAGGAAGAGATCAAAAAGAGAGTGGAAGCCGCCGCTCGCAGCCTGGATATTGCCCACCTGCTTGACCGCAAGCCGAAGGCACTTTCCGGCGGTCAGAAACAGCGTGTTGCCCTAGGCCGCGCCATCGTGCGCGATCCGCAGGTCTTCCTGCTTGACGAGCCGCTTTCCAACCTGGACGCAAAGCTTCGCGCCGCAATGAGAACCGAGCTGACCAAACTGCACAACCGCGTGCAAACCACCTTCATTTACGTTACGCACGACCAGGTCGAGGCTATGACCATGGCAACCCGTATCGTGGTTATGAAGGACGGTCTGATCCAGCAGGTTGACGCGCCGCAAAAACTGTATGACCAACCGGTCAACCTGTTTGTTGCCGGCTTTATCGGCACCCCGCAAATGAACTTTATGAACGGCACGCTGGAAAAGAAAGCCGACGGCGTTTACTTCATTTACGAGGGCAACGCGCTCAAACTGCCGCAGGCCAAAGCCGAGGATCCCGCTTTGCAGGAATACATCGGCAAAGAGGTAATCGCCGGTCTGCGCCCCGAGTGCATTTTTGACGACGAAGAAGACCTTGAAAAATATAAGGATTCCACGCTGGAAACCTTTGTTGACGTTACCGAGCTGATGGGCGCCGAGATCTATCTGTACCTCACCGTTGGGGAAGAGGGACGCTTGACCGCAAGAGTTCCTTCGGACTCCAAAACCAAAGCCGGCGACACCGTAAAAGTGGCATTCAATATGGAAAAAATGCACTTTTTCGATAAAGAAACCGAGCGCGCGATCATTCATTGATTTTCAACAAAAAAGAATAGAAAAAATCGGGGAAAAAGTTGCATTTTTCCCCGATTTTTTTTGTTTTTTGATATTGACTTTTTTTTATCAATGTGCTATAATATGCTGATGCCTTTTGATTATAAGGTAGAGATGTTCCCAACGCGGACATTCAACGATTTTTCAGCAAAAAAAGAAGGGTGGATTTACAAATGAAAAAGAAGCTCACAACAGTTGCGTTTCGTGGTACGCCCGAGCAGGAAAAACAGCTGCTCGCCGTTATCGAGAAGCACAAAGGCGAGAAGGGAAGCATGATGCCCATTATGCAGGAAGCACAGGACATTTACGGCTACCTTCCCATCGAGGTTCAAGCCATCATTGCGAGAGAGACCGGCGTTTCGTTAGAGGAGATCTACGGAATTGCAACCTTCTACTCGCAGTTCAAACTCAATCCGGACGGCCAATATGCCATTTCGGTCTGCCTCGGCACCGCTTGCTACGTCAAGGGTTCGGGCGACGTTCTGGATGAGATCTCCAAACAGCTGAACGTACCGATCGGCTCCACTTCGCCGGACGGTAAATTCTCGGTAGAAGCAACCAGATGCCTGGGCGCTTGCGGTCTGGCTCCGGTTATGACCATCAACGGCGAGGTTTACGGCTCCCTGAAAAAGGAAGATGTAAAAACCATTCTTGCCAAATATAATTAACGGAAAACAAAATCAATGAAAATTCGTCAAATCAAAGAACTACTTGATGCAGTGGTCGTGTGCGGAGACGATTCACTTGAAAAGCATGTTTATTCCGCTTGCGGAAGCGACATGATGAGCGATGTGCTTGCATATGTGAAGGATCAGGCGGTTTTACTTACCGGATTGGTAAATACACAAGTCGTTCGTACCGCTGAGATGATGG
The DNA here is from genome assembly GCA_946641795.1 of uncultured Clostridia bacterium. Taxonomy (GTDB): domain Bacteria; phylum Bacillota; class Clostridia; order Oscillospirales; family CAG-272; genus UMGS1865. Next base: position 6,602 of record CAMPBZ010000037.1, on the reverse strand, counting down.
ATATGGTTTGCATTGTATTCGTCCGCTCCAAAGAACCTACACAGGAAATGATAAGTCTCGCAAAAGAGAACGGCATGGTTCTGCTGAAAACGAATAAAAGAATGTATGAAGCATGCGGCAAGTTATATGCCGGCGGTCTTGTCGGCAATAAAACGGCAAAATGAGCGAAGCGGCTGTTGCTTTGCATTTCAATGTTGACGGCGAGGATTTTACCTCTGCCGGGCAAGCGTCCGTACAGGTAAAAAAGAGTCTTCGTCAACTTGGAATTGATTCGGAGATTATCCGCAAAGTCTCCATTGCAATGTATGAAGGTGAAATCAATATGGTCATTCATGCCGGCGGCGGGGAGGCCCACGTTCTGATTTATGAGGACCGTATTGAAATCAAATTGGACGACCATGGCCCCGGCATTGCCAATATTGAAATGGCAATGCAGGAAGGGTGGTCAACCGCGCCGGACAATATCCGTTCGCTCGGGTTCGGCGCAGGTATGGGGTTGCCGAATATGAAGCGGTATACGGATGATATGAAAATTGATTCGGTGGTCGGAGAGGGAACGCATATCGTTATGACGGTCAATCTTTGAGATCCCGGATCGGGAGGAGACGGTATGAACACCTACGAACATTCGGTTTCCCTGGATGTAACTGCCTGTACCGGGTGTACTACTTGTTTAAAGCATTGCCCAACCGAAGCAATCCGAATTCGGGAAGGTCATGCCGTAATCGATGCGAATCGCTGTATTGATTGCGGAGTTTGTATTCGCAATTGCCCGAACAATGCCAAAAAAGCAACGTACAGCAAGCTTGATCAAGTCCTTCGCAAGAAAAAGTGGAAAATCGCGCTTCCCGCTCCAACGCTTTACGGGCAGTTTGAGAATCTTGACGATGTAGACTATGTTTTGCAAGGGCTTTTAGATATCGGGTTTGACGACGTTCTGGAAGTTTCGCAGGCAGCCGAGTACGTTTCGGCATATACGCGCAACTATCTGAAAACGGAGGGAATATCCAAGCCGGTGATCAGTTCGGCTTGCCCGGTAGTCCTGCGGTTGATCTCTTTGCGGTACCCAACTTTGCAAGGTCATATCATGCAAATCCTGCCCCCCATGGAGATCGCCGCGAAAATGGCGCTCGAAAAAACCGCAAAAACGCATCCCGAACTCAAAAGGGAGGATATTTGCATTTGCTTTATCTCTCCTTGCCCGGCAAAGGTAAGCTATGTCAGAAACGGGTTTGGCGAATACAAAAGTGAAGTAGACGAAGTGGTTTCGGTCAGCGACGTTTATTTCAGCTTGCTTAACGTAATGAGAAGGGAGAATCAAGCGCCCGAATCACTTTCCCGCTCCGGCATGATCGGCATCAGCTGGGCAACGTCGGGCGGAGAATCCTCGGCAATCTTCAACGATAAATATCTCGCGGCCGACGGTATTGAAAACGTTAACCGGGTGCTGGATCAGTTGGATAACGGCAACATTTCATCGCTTGAATTTATTGAGCTGAACGCCTGCCCAGGCGGTTGCGTAGGCGGGGCAATGGCGGTTGAAAATCCGTTTATCGCCAAGGCGCGCCTGCAATCTTTGCGGCGGTATTTACCCGTTTCGCAAAACTTTTTGAAAGAGGAAGATAAGGACTATATTCCCGATTCCTATTTGTTTGAATCTCTTCCCACTTATTTGCCCATTCAGCGTTTGAGTTCCAATTTTGCGGAATCTCTGCGCATGATGTCGGATATTCAAAAACTTCGCGCAAACCTGCCGGGAATTGATTGCGGCGCATGCGGCGCTCCCAATTGCCGCGCATTTGCCGAGGATGTGATTCGCGGGAAAGCGGTGGTTGAGGATTGCGTGGTTCGCAGAAAACGCGAACTGGAACGGCAAAACGGAGGGCCCCACCATGAAGGTGAATGAACTTGCAAGTGCTTTGCGGTTGCAATCCATTACCGAGCCGGATGGCGAACGGGAGATTGACGGCTGCTATATCGGCGATCTTTTGAGTTGGGTTATGGGACGTGCCCAAAGCGGAAACGTTTGGGTCACGATCATGTCTAATATCAATATCGTGGCGGTAGCAACGCTTGCCGACGTTTCCTGTATCGTTTTGGCGGAGGGCGTTACCGTGGAGGATAGCGTGAAAGCGGTTGCCGAAGCAAAGGGGGTCAACCTGTTTACCACCCCGATGACAGCTTATGAAATTGCGGCAAAAATCGCCGCGCTCACGGTATGAGCCGGTATTATTACGATCTTCATATTCACTCGTGCCTTTCCCCATGCGCGGACAATGACATGACGCCAAACAACATTGCCGGTATGGCGGCATTGGCCGGTGTGAATATCGTTGCCTTGACCGATCACAACTCCTCGCGGAACTGCCCGGCGTTTTTCGCGGCGGCAAAAAAGAACGGGATCATTCCCGTTGCCGGAATGGAATTGACCACCGCGGAAGATATTCACGTTGTTTGTTTGTTTGAAGAATTGGAGAACGCGCTTCGCTTTAACGACGAAGTCGATTCCAAACGGATCCGTATCCCAAATCGGATTGATATTTTCGGGGATCAACTTTTGATGGATGAAAACGATCAAGTGATCGGAACGGAGGCGGATTTTCTTTCCAACGCAACGCAAATTACCGTTGAAGCCGTTCCAGAGCTGGTTGCCCGATATCAGGGATTCTGTTTTCCTGCGCACATCGACCGCGAGGCAAACGGAATGATCGCAACGCTGGGAACTTTTCCCGAAAACAGCGGGTTTTCCTGCGCGGAGTTGCATGACCCGGAAAAAGAGGCAGAGTACCGAAAGCGGTATCCCGCGCTTGCCGGAATGCGAATCGTCGCGGATTCGGATGCGCATTATCTTTGGGATATTCGCGATAAAACGTGTTTTGCCGAACTGCCGGATGAGCCGTACAGCAGCGCGTTCGTACGCAAACAGCTGTTCAGATGGCTGCGAGGTGAATTGGAATGAAAGAACTTTCGCTCAATATTTTGGACGTGGCGGAAAATTCGGTAAAGGCCGGTGCATCTCTCATTGGCATTGAGCTGGATGAAACGGAGGAGTTGCTGACGCTCCGCATTACGGATAACGGCTGCGGAATGACGCCGGAAATTCTGGCAAGTGTGACCGACCCGTTCTACACGACCAGAACGACCAGAAAGGTCGGCCTTGGTCTTCCGCTGCTCAAACTGGCGGCAGAGCAAACCGGCGGAAGTATGACCGTTGCTTCCCGTCACGAATCCACAAACCCCGAGGATCACGGAACCGAGGTCACGGCCACGTTTTATAAGAATCATATTGATTGCACCCCTATGGGCGACGTCATTTCTTCCATCGTCACCTTAATTCAAGGCAATCCCACAAGGGATTTTGTGTTTACGCATAAAAGATCGGAGGGAAACGTTGTGCTGGATACGCGGCAGTTGCGTGATGTCCTTGGGGAAGACGTTCCTTTGAACAGTTTTGAAGTTTTACAATGGATTACCGAATTCCTGCGGGAACAGTACGCAGGAGATGAAAACCGTTAAATCAAATTTACAATATAAACAAGGAGAAAATTTGAAATGAAGTCTTTGGCGGAACTCGCAGAAATCAGAGAGAGAATGAAAAGCAAAGTCGTTCTCCGCGAAGGCGGAAACGAGATCCGTGTGGTGGTCGGTATGGCTACTTGCGGTATCGCGGCAGGCGCTCGCCCCGTGCTGAACGCGTTTGTCGAAGGGGTGAACCGTGAATCCCTCACCGATAAGGTAACCGTAACACAAACCGGATGTATCGGTATTTGCCAATACGAGCCGGTCGTAGAGGTTTTCCAGGCGGGGAAAGAAAAAGTAACCTATGTGGAAATGACTGCCGAAAAGGCGGAAAAAGTTCTGCAAGAGCATATTAAAGGCGGAAGGGTTGTGGAAGAATATACCATTACCCACGCTAAAAAAGCATAATTCGGAGGTAGCAGAAACATGATTCGCGCACAAGTGCTATGTTGCGGAGGTACGGGTTGCAGTTCTTCGGGAAGCGCCAAGATTCAAGCCGCGTTCCAAAGCGAGATTGAAAAGCAGGGACTTACGGAAGAAGTGAAAGTTGTGCAAACCGGATGCTTCGGTCTTTGTGCACTCGGTCCGGTCGTTATTATTTACCCGGACGGCACGTTTTACAGCAAAATCAAACCGGAGAATGTTCCGGAAATCGTTTCCGAGCATTTGCTCAAAGGTCGTCCCGTTGAGCGCCTGGTTTATAAAGAAGGAGCAGAGGTCAAAGCCGACGAAAACGGCGAGATTCACGTTTCTTTAAGCGATACCACGTTCTATAAATCGCAGCAGCGCATTGCTCTTCGCAACTGTGGTGTGATCAACCCGGAAAGCATTGACGAATATATCGCTATGGACGGTTACCGTGCGCTTGGAAAAGCACTGACCGAAATGACCCCCGATCAGGTCATTGAAACGGTGCTTGCCTCCGGCCTGCGCGGTCGTGGCGGCGCAGGATTCCCCACGGGTATGAAGTGGAAATTTGCTTCGGGCAACCGTGGCAACGTGCAGAAATACGTTTGCTGCAACGCCGACGAAGGCGACCCCGGCGCGTTCATGGACCGTTCGGTTCTGGAAGGCGACCCGCACGCCGTTGTGGAAGCAATGGCAATTGCCGGCTACGCGATCGGAGCTGATCAGGGCTACGTTTACGTTCGCGCGGAATATCCCATTGCCGTGAAGCGGTTACAAATTGCAATTGACCAGGCAAAGGAATACGGCCTGCTCGGCAAAAACATTTTCGGAACCGGCTTCAACTTTGATCTGGGCATCCGTCTCGGCGCGGGCGCATTCGTTTGCGGCGAAGAGACTGCCCTGATGACCTCGATTGAAGGAAAACGCGGTGAGCCGCGTCCCCGTCCTCCGTTCCCGGCGATCAAGGGCTTGTTTGAAAGCCCCACCATTCTGAACAACGTGGAAACCTATGCCAACATTCCGCAAATCATTCTCAAAGGTGCCGAATGGTTCTCCTCTATCGGAACCGAGAAATCAAAGGGCACCAAGGTCTTTGCGCTCGGCGGCAAAATCAAAAACACCGGCCTTGTGGAAGTTCCCATGGGAACCACCCTGCGCCATATCATCGAGGAGATCGGCGGAGGCATTCCGAACGGCAAAAAGTTCAAAGCCGCGCAAACCGGCGGCCCTTCCGGCGGATGCATTCCTGCAAGCCTTATTGATACGCAGATCGATTACGACAACCTGCTTGCCATCGGCTCTATGATGGGCTCCGGCGGATTGATCGTTATGGACGAAGACAACTGCATGGTAGACATTGCCCGCTTCTTCCTCGACTTCACGGTTGACGAATCCTGCGGTAAATGTACGCCTTGCCGCGTTGGTACGCGTCGCCTGTTGGAAATTCTGGATAAGATCATTTCCGGCAACGGCGAAATGGAAGACCTGGACCGCTTGGAAGAGCTTTCCAACTATATCAAATCGGCGTCCCTCTGCGGCCTCGGCCAAACGGCGCCCAACCCGGTGCTTTCCACCCTGCGCTACTTCCGCGATGAGTACATCGCCCACATTGTGGATAAGAAATGCCCGGCGGGCGTTTGCAAAAAGCTCATCCGGTACGAGATCGATCCCGAAAAGTGCATTGGTTGCGGTATGTGCGCAAAGAATTGCCCGGCTTCTACCATTGTTCGTACCGATTATACTGCTCCGGGTCACAAACTTGCCTCTATGAAAATCGAGCAGGCCAACTGCGTCAAGTGCGGCGCGTGCATGAACAATTGTAAGTTCCATGCAATTACCAAAGGTTAATGAAAGGGGATTGTGGAAAATGGATATGATTAAAGTTGTTATCAACGGCAAAGAATATTCCGTTGAAAAAGGCTCCACAGTTCTGGAAGCCGCAAAGGCAGCGAATATTGATATTCCCACCCTTTGCTATCTCAAAGACATCAACGAGATCGGCGCTTGCCGTCTCTGCCTTGTTGAGGTTGCCGAAATGCGCGGTCCCGCGCTCGGCCCCTGGAGAATGGTTACCGCCTGCGTTTACCCCTGCACCGAGGGAATGCAGATCAAAACCAACACGCCCAAAATCACCGCTTCGCGCAAAATGAATTTGGAGCTGCTTCTTTCCAACCACGATAAGAAGTGCCTCTCCTGCGTTCGCTCCACCAACTGCGAGCTGCAAACCCTTTGCCGCGAGTACGGCGTGGATCAGTCCCGCTTTAACGGTGTTACCAATCATTACGAGATTGATAACAAAACGCCCATCATCCGCGATAACAACAAGTGCGTTCTTTGCCGCCGTTGCGTAGCAACCTGCGCAAAAGTGCAGGGCATTGGCGTTATCGGCGCCAACAACCGCGGCTTTGATACCTTTATCGGCTCGCAGTTTGAAAAAGCGCTGGCCGATACCTCCTGCATCAACTGCGGCCAGTGTATCGTTTCCTGCCCGGTCGGCGCGCTCTATGAGAGAGACGATACCGACAAGGTGTTCGAGGCGATTGCCGACCCCACCAAGCACGTGTTCATCTGCACCGCTCCTTCGGTCCGCGCCCAGATCGGCGAATGCTTCGGCTACGAGCCCGGTACCGATACCGAGGGCAAGATGGTTGCCGCGCTCAAACGCCTCGGCTTTG
>CAMPBZ010000036.1 GCA_946641795.1 uncultured Clostridia bacterium | reverse complement strand
TTGGTGCCGCATTTGGGGCAGATTTTCTCCGGCAGGTCAAATCCGGAGCCGTATTCGCCGTTGACAAAGAACTCGCTGTGCTTGCACTCCGGATTGGGACAATAGTAGTGCGGTGGAAGCGGATTGACCTCCGAAATTCCCGCCATAGTGGCAACAAAGGAGGAACCGACCGAGCCGCGCGAGCCGACCAGATACCCCTGCTCCTCGCTGAAATGGACAAGCCTTTGCGCAATCAGATACAGCACGGCAAACCCGTTTTTGATGATGGAGGAAAGCTCTTTTTCCAACCTTGCCGAAACGATTTCGGGCAGCGGATCGCCGTATTGTTCCCTGGCGCGTTTCCAGCACATTTCCTGCAATTCCTGCTCGGCTCCCGCCATTTCGGGCGGATAGGAGCCCTTGGGAATGGGGCGGATCGCCTCGATGCTGTCGGCAATTTTGCAGGGATTGGTTACTACAACCTCGTAGGCCTTCTCCTCGCCCAAGTAAGCAAACTCTTCCAGCATTTCCTCGGTGGTGCGCAAATAGAGGCCGACGTCTTTGTTATAATCCTTAAACTTCATTCCGGCAAGCAGGATCTTGCGTGCAATTTCGTCCTGCGGTTCCAGAAAATGCGCGTCGCAGGTGGCGCAAACCGGCTTGTGATAGCGCTCGCCCAGTTCCATAATGCGACGGTTCAGGTCGCGGAGCGCTTCGTCGTCGGCCGCGCTTCCTTCGGCAATCAAAAAGCGGTTGTTGCAAATGGGCTGGATTTCGAGATAATCGTAGAAATTGACGATCTCCTCGATCTCGCTTTCCGGGCGGTTTTCCAAAATGGCGCGCATCAGTTCCCCGGCTTCGCAGGCGGAGCCGACGATCAAGCCCTCGCGGTGCTTTTCCAGCGCCGTTTTCGGAATGCGCGGCACACGGTAGAAGTAATCCAGATAGCTTTGGGAAACGAGTTTGTAAAGATTTTTCAATCCTTCCATATTCTTTACAAGAAGGATTTGATGATAGCTTTTCAGTTTTAAGGGATCGGATTTTTCGGTCATTTCCCGTTTGAGCATTTCCAGGTCTTGCAGGTCGGATTTTTCCATTTTATCCAACATACAAAAATAGATGTTGGCAAGCATTTCGGCATCGTCGCAGGCGCGGTGATGGTTAAAATCCCCCAGCCCGTAATAGTCGGCAACAACATCCAGCTTGTGCGACTTCAAATCGGGGTTCAGATACTTGGAAAGCGCGAGCGTATCCAAATAGGGGTTGGCAAACGGAAGCCCGCAAAGCCCGGCGTAATAGCGGATAAAACCAATGTCAAAATTGGCGTTGTGCGCGATCAGGAGCGGCAGTGGTTTCCCTTCCTCTGCGGTATCGTTTCCGATAAAGGCAAAGAAGGCACGGAGCGCCTCGCCCACTTTGGGCGCGTCTTTCACCATATCGTCGGTAATGCCGGTCAACTCGGATATTTCGGGTGGGATCGGCCGCTCGGGGTTGACAAAGGTATTGAAACGATCCAAAACCTTGCCGCCCTGAATTTTAACGGCGCCGATTTCGGTAATTCCGCAGGTTTGTACCGACAAGCCGGTGGTTTCAATATCAAACACAACGCATTCGGCGTTCAGATCCGGGTTGAACTGCCCGGAAATGGCGCTTGCCGTATCGTTTACAAAATAGCTTTCAATTCCGTAAAGAATTTTGAAATTCAGCTCCGGGTTGTCCTTTTTCAGCTTTTCCAGGGTCAGCATTGCATCCGGGAAGGCTTGCAGGTTGCCGTGGTCGGTCAAAGCAATGGCAGAGTGCCCCCAGCGCACGGCGGTTTTTACCACCTCTTCCGGCGGGATCAGCGCGTCCATTGCCGACATTGTGGTATGCAAATGGAGCTCTACGCGCTTTTGCGGCGCACGGTCTTCCCTTTTTTGCTTTTTGATGATTGCAATATCCTGAAAATAAAAGGTCAAATCCGGATCAACCGGGCGGTTTTTCCGGGTTACGTGTTTGGCGTATCCGTGCAGTGCAACAACGGTTCCGTTTTTCAGAATGGCGGCAAGCTCGTTTGCTTTTTCGGGCGGTACGCCGTATGCCCGGTGCTCGATGGAAGTATGACCGTCAAACAAGTCGAACGAAAGATCAAAGCTTTCGGCGTTCCGGCTGGCTTCCAAAAGGAAACCAAACACTTCCCCTACAATGACAACGTTGGATTTGGAAGCTTCCAGGTTGGCAATGGGGACCGGCTGGATTTGGAACGGCGAGCCGTAAACGAAATCCGCGGCGGAAAGATCAAACACGGAATACCCGATTTTGCAAAGCCCATCCGCAAGGAATTGCGGCGTAGGGTCCATATCGTAAATGGATTTTGCGCGCGGGAGCATAGGCGCTTCTTCAACCTGAACACGCACCGATCTTGCCGGAGCGGAAGAATTGTTGTAGTCCGGCACGTAGTCCCGGTTTGCAATGGCGGCGCTTTGTTCCATTTCTTCCAGCTGTAACGTGATTTGCCGGTAGGCTTCCTCGGGATCAAAATTCTCGGTTTGGCGAACTTCCACATGGATCTCAATGCCAAACTCCGAGCGGATGATGTTTTCCAGAATTTCTGGCGTTTTCGCGTCCTCTACCAGCTGGATACCGCTTTGAATGAACGGGATGAACAAAACCAGCGTATCCCCTTCCAATTGGTAATCCGCCATGGTAAAAAAGCCGCGCGCAACAATTCCCTGCCTGTCCAGCTCCATCAGCAGGTCGGGAATACATTTTTCGCCGAACAGCGCCGAGGGATAGGACGGCAAAAGGCGCATAACGGAAAGCCCGTATGCGCTTTGAATTTCAGCCTCAATGGAATACAGCACGCTTTTTGCGATGTACTTTGGGAATGCGGCATGCACTTCCAGAATGCGCTGTTCCCGATCGGCACGAATGCGAATGGAATTCGGATTTGCCGTAAGCAAAAGCTGCGCGATCTCCTCGCTTGGCTGATATTTATTTAATATTTCAAGCAATGTCTTGCTCATAGAACTCCTTATACGCCGGCAATTTTTTTCAACTCGGCAATCAACGTTTCAATAATTTTTTCTTCCGGTATTTTGGCAAGAATTTCGCCGTGGCGGAACAAAACGGCCTCTCCAACGCCGCCGGCAATGCCAATATCGGCTTCGCGCGCTTCGCCCGGCCCGTTGACGATGCACCCCATTAAAGCCACTTTGAGGGGAAGCTTGTCCAGCCCCTCTTCCCGAGCGGCTTTTTCAAATTGTTTGACCAGCGGGATCAGATCGATCTTCGTCCGTCCGCAGGTCGGGCAGCTGACAATATCCAGCCCGCATTGCCCGGCAATTCCAAGCGCCTGAAAAATTTGCTTGGCGGCCGAAACTTCGGCTACCGGATCATCGGTCAAGGAAACGCGAATGGTATCGCCAATGCCGTCGGCCAGCAGGGCGCCAATGCCGATGGCACTTTTGACAAGCGCACGGTCGCCCCCGCCCGCCTCGGTAACGCCGAGGTGCAAGGGATAGGCGCAGGAAGCCGCCAAAAGGCGGTTTGCCGCAATCATATCGGGAACGGTAGAAGCCTTGATGGAAACGGCGATATCGGTAAAATCAAACCGCTCCAAAAGCGAAATATGATAACGCGCGCTCTCGCAAAGGGCTTCCGGCACGGGCGCGCCGTATTTTTCCAAAATGTGTTTTTCCAGCGAGCCGCTGTTTACACCGATGCGAATGGGGATCTTCCGCTCCCGGCAGGCGTTTGCAACGGCACGCACGCGCTCGTCATCCCCGATGTTGCCGGGATTGATGCGGATTTTATCAAACCCAAGCTCCGCGCAACGAAGGGCAATGCGATAATCAAAATGAATATCAGCCACCACGGGGAGCCGAACGCCTGCCTTCCGAATGGCAAGAATGGCCTCGGCCGCCTCCAATGTCGGAACGGTGATGCGAACGATGTCGCACCCGGCCGCTTCCAGCGCGCAGATCTGGCTGACAACGGCCTTTGTATCGTGCGGATCGGTATTTGTCATTGATTGAATGGCAATGGGGTTGTTACCGCCGATTTTGACAGCGCCGACGGAAAGCTCCTTTGCCTTTCTGCGAATATCGTTGTAAATCATAGCGAAATAATATCCTTTATTGCAATGATAACGGCAAGGAGGAGAATGAGGATCAGACCAACGAAATTGACTACTCCTTCCACTTCCCGCTTGATGGGTTTGCGGCGAATGGCCTCAATAACATACAAAAGGAGATGGCCGCCGTCCAGCGCGGGCAACGGCAACAGGTTCATAACGCCCAGGTTGATGGAAATGACGATGACAAGATAGAGCAAGTTGAGTGTTTGCCCGCTCTTTGCAACCTCCGAAATCGTTTTTGTAATGCCGATCGGCCCGGAAACAGCCTCAAAGCCGTAGCGGTGGGTGAACAGCCCTTTAATGGAGTCAAACACCATTTTTACGGTGGAAACCGAACGGAAAAAGGTGTGTTTCAGGATAATTCCAAAGTGGAAATTCGCCTCCCGGTAGATCAAAAAATCCACGTCGCCGAAGGTGATCCCGCTGGCCTCGTAGCTTGGCAGGGTCACATTGGAAAGCACGATCTTTTCGCCGTTCCTGCGCACCGTCAGATTGACCGGACGGTAGCCTTGGTTCATAATCTCGTAGGAGAGCTGATCGTAGGTATAAACGCTTGTGTTGTTCACTTTCAAAATCACGTCGTCAATTTGCAATCCCGCTTTTGCACTGATCGAGGTTTCAAACTTTTCGGCGAGTATATCATCGGTCAAGGAAAGCGTAACGACCGGGTAAGGCGTGATGGTATCGGTTCCCGCCTCGTTCAATCGCAATACCGAAACGGTAATTTTTCCGGTGGAGCTGTTTTTGACGGCCGCTTTGATCTGCTCGATGGAAACAATGCGAACATCGTCGGTTGCGTCGGTATCTTCCGGGCCGTCCTTCAAAGCATAAAGATAATCGCCTTTTTGCAGCCCTTGATAGGTTTCTTCGGCGTTGTAGGTCAGGTAAAAGCCGGCAACCCGCGTTGTTGCGGCCGCGTTGGAGCCAGCGGAAATGACCAGCACCATCATTAACAAAAAGCCGAGCAAAAGGTTCATCAGCGGGCCGGCAAGCGAGATCAAAATCCGTATCCAAACGCTCTTGTTACAATACGCCTGCTTGGCAAGCTCGGGGTCAATTTCCTGCTTTTTTTCGGGAACATCGCCGTTATTTGCGGTACTTTCGCCGGTTTCCTGAACGCTGTTCAAAAAAATCGGCTCATTGGGGGTAGAAGATTGCCCCGCGTTTTGCGACCCTTGAACGGCCTCCATCCCGCTTTCCCCGAACATACTGACAAAGCCGCCAATGGGGATCATCCGCAAAGAATAGCGGGTCCCGCTCTTCTTGGAGGTAATGGAAACCAGCTTGGGACCCATTCCGATAGAAAACTCCAAAATTTTCACTCCAAATGCGCGCGCAACCAAAAAATGCCCCAATTCGTGAATGAAAATTAGGACGCCGAAAATCAGCAACGCGAGCAAAATGGATAAAAATGACATTGTTCAAAAGTCTCCTATTGGTCTGAAATCAAAAAACGGTTTATTTTGCAATTTCTTCTCCGGCGCGTATTCTTGCATAGGCGTCAAAGCCGAAAATGCCTTCCAGCGTGCTTTCCCGCTTTGCTTCGGCTTCCAATCCGGCCACCACGTTTTCTACGACGCGGAAAAGTTTTGGCAAATTGATTTTTTTCTGTAAAAAGGCCGCCACGGCAACCTCGTTTGCCGCATTCAGAACGGCCGGTACAGCGCCGCCCGCGCGAATTGCGCCAATGGCAATGCGCAAAAGCGGAAAGGTATCGGTATCCGGCTCGGCAAAGGTCAGCGCGCCAATTTGCGTAAGATCAAGCTCCGGAATGACAGCAGGCGTTCTTTGCGGGTGCGTCAGCGCATACTGCACACAAAGGCGCATATCCGGCACAGAGAGCTGGGCAATGGTGCTATGGTCAGTATATTCCACAGCCGAATGCATTATGCTCTCGCGGTGAACCAGCACCTTGATCTGCTCCGGCGCAACGCCGAAGAGATGGACGGCCTCGATCACCTCAAAGCCCTTGTTCATCAGCGTGGCGCTGTCGACGGTGATTTTCGCCCCCATTTTCCAGGTGGGGTGCGCCAGCGCGTCCTCTACGGTCACCTTTGCGAGCTGTTCCTTGGTATATCCATAGAAGGGGCCGCCGGAAGCGGTTAGAAGAATGCGCTTGATCTCCTTTTTGCCGCCGGCACGCAGACATTGGAAAATGGCGGAGTGCTCGCTATCCACCGGAAGGATCTCTATCCCCTTCTCGCTTGCCAGTTTCATTACAATCTCGCCGGCGCAAACGAGGGATTCCTTATTGGCCAACGCCAGGCGTTTTCCGGCCTGCAAAGCGGCAATCGTCGGCTTTAATCCGGCCTCGCCGATAATGGAGTTCAAAACGATCGCGTTCTCGCCGTTCTGTTCGGCAATCATTTGGCAAATGCCTTCCATACCCGCGTAAACGCGAATGCCGGTATCGGCAAGGCGAACGCGCAGGTCTGCCGCCGCGGCCTCATCCGCCATAGCGCAGGCTTTTACGCCGAATTCCCTTGCCTGTTCCTCCACGCGTTTTGCGTTGCGATTGGCCGACAATGCCAAAACCGGCGCGCCTGTTTTTCTTGCAACGTCGATTGCCTGTTCGCCCACCGAGCCGGTGGAACCGAGGATCAAAAGTGGGGATTGTTCCATATCACATCACCCGAAAAAGTTGAACGAAGGCCGTAAGCGCGGCTAAAACGATGGCAACGGCAATGACCGAGTCAAAGCGGTCCAAAATACCGCCGTGCCCCGGAAAGATAAAGCCATAGTCCTTAATGCCGTAATGCCGCTTGACCACCGACAGGGCAAGATCGCCGATTTGCGCCACGACCGATAAAAGAAGGCCGGCCAGCGCAAGGATCAGATAGTTGGGGGTAAATGCGGTGTCAATTTTGTGAATGACAAATCCAAACAGCATCATGGCGAGAATGCAGAACACGATCCCGCCGATGCTGCCCTCGACCGTTTTTTTGGGGCTGACCTCGGGAACAAGCTTGTGCTTTCCCTTTCTGCCAAACAGCATCCCGCAAAAATAGGCAAAGGTATCGGTGATCCAGGCACCGATAAAAACGATGAGATAAATGTATTTCCCGCCCTCGGTAAAATCGTGCAAATATTGAATGGCGTAAAAGCCGGCAAAGGAATACACAATACACAAAAGCGCAACCGCAATGTCAGGGAGTTTGTATTTTCCTTTGGAAAAAATAAGCACGCCAAACAAATACAAAACCAGGAAAAAGAGGATTGCAACGGCAAATTTGGGCCAGGTGAAGTTCCCGGCATCCGGCAAATAGCGCATCAAAAACGGGAATGCCGCCGCCGTAAGATAGAGCGGAACCGAGATTACAATGGAGCGTACCAGCCCAGTGCAGGCAAGAATTTCATAAATGACAAGCACGGCGCAGGCGGCAACGCTGATTGGCAAAACCGGCGTATTTGCAAAAATCAGAACCGGGACGAATACGCAAAGCGAAACGAGCGCGGTAATAATTCTTTTCAGCATTTTGGGGGAGCCTCCCTTCTTTTATACGCCGCCGTAGCGACGTTTTCTTTTATAGAACTCCGCAACGGCCTGATCCACGTCAAACGCCGAAAAATCCGGCCAGAGGATATTGGTAAAATAGTACTCGCTGTAAGCGGATTGCCAAAGCAAAAAATTGGAAGAGCGGAATTCGCCTCCCGTCCGGACGATCAGATCCGGCATCGGGCAGCCGAGGGTGTAAAGGTGAGCCGAGATATCCTCCTCGGTAATCTCCTGTTTCCCCTCCCGGATCAATTCGTTGCAGGCGTTGGTAATTTCTTCGCGCCCGCCGTAATTGACGGCAATATTCAAAATAAAAGGCTTATGCGCCGTTTCACGGTCGATCTTATCCATTTTGGCGCGCAAAGTGTCCGAAAAGACCGACAAATTGCCGATGAAGCGAAAATGAACGTTGTCCTCTTCCATTTCCAAAAAGCATTCTTCGATATAGTCGTCAAAGATCTGCATAATGGTGTCCACTTCTTTTTGCGGGCGTTTCCAGTTCTCGGTAGAAAAGGCGTAAACGGTCATATAGCGCAAGCCGATCTTTTCGCAATAGCGGCCGATCTTTTTGAAGGTTGCCGCGCCGTGGCTATGCCCGAACTCCCGCGGCATACCGCGCCGCCGCGCCCAGCGGCCGTTTCCGTCCATAATAAAAGCAATGTGTTGTAAGCGGTCGTCTACGCGCTCGCCGCGGTCGGCCATTGTCGTTTTCTTTTTTCCAAACCAAAGCATCTCGGTAAAATCCGTCCTTTTTGCGTTGACCCGGCGAGTTTGCACCCACCGGGTCAATCAAATTGTTGCAAATCAAATTTGCATAATCTCTTTTTCTTTTTTCGCCGCAATGTCATCAATTTCCTTAATAAAGCTATCGGTAAGATCCTGGACCGATTTTTCGCTTGCTTTTTGCTCGTCCTCGGTCATATCGCCGTCCTTTTTGGCTTTTTTGATCTCGTCATTAGCGTCGCGGCGGATATTGCGAATGGCAACGCGCGCCTCTTCGCCCAGTTTTTGAATTTGCTTTGCCAGCGCCTTGCGGTGTTCCTCGGTCAACTGCGGGAAGATCAGGCGGATCACCGTGCCGTCGTCGGTAGGCGTAATGCCAATGTCCGAAGCGTAAATTGCTTTTACCATTTCTTTCAAAGTGGAGCGGTCGTAGGGAGAAATGGTGAGGGTTTTGGGGTCGGTGACCGAAACCGAAGCCATATCTACAATTTTGGTGGGCGTTCCGTAATACTCAAAAGTGACCTTGGAAACAACGGCCGCGTTTGCCTGGCTTGCGCGGATGGTGGAAAGATTGCTTTCAAATGCGGCAACGGTTTTTTGCATTTTCTCTTTGGTAATTGTGGTGTCAAATTTCATGGTTTTTCCCCTTTCAATTATGTATTTCGGTTCCAACCGCTTCACCCATAATGACGCGGTAAATGTTTTCGGGATCGGAAAGCCCGAAGGCGTATCCGCACAGGTTGTTATCCATACAGAAGATGGTTGCCGAAAGATCCAGTGCGCGCAGCCCTTCGTCCAGAATGCGGCGGTAGGTCAGATCGGTATAGCGAACGGCTTTGGGATTGGTTTTGGGATCGTCGCTGTAAATGGCGTCAATGTTTTTCGCCATCAAAATACAGTCGGCA
>CAMPBZ010000035.1 GCA_946641795.1 uncultured Clostridia bacterium | reverse complement strand
AGACCTTTTGGAGGAGCTGGAAGAACTGCTGATCTCGGCCGACGTGGGCGTAAACACCACCGAGCAGATCATTGACGAACTGCGCGACCGCATCAAGGACGGCCGCCTGAAAGAAAAAGAACAAATCACCGATACTTTGCGCGAAATTCTGGAAGGGCTGATCGGCGAAGGGGAAGAGCTGAACCTTTCCACCCAGCCGTCGGTCATCCTGGTCATCGGGGTCAACGGCGTGGGCAAAACCACCGCCATCGGCAAAATTTCCAACCGGTTGCGCAAAAGCGGCAAAAAGGTCATCGTTGCGGCGGCAGACACGTTCCGCGCGGCGGCGATCGATCAGTTGGAGGTCTGGTGCGAGCGCGCCAAAGTTCAGCTTGTGCGCCAGAACGAGGGCAGCGACCCCGCCGCCGTTGTTTTTGACGCCTGCCACGCGGCCAAAAATCAAAACGCCGACGTGCTCATCATTGATACGGCGGGAAGATTGCATAACAAGACCAATCTGATGAACGAGCTTGCAAAGATCAACCGCGTCATCGACCGGGAACTGCCCGGCGTTGCGCGCGAAAACCTGCTCGTTCTGGACGCCACCACCGGGCAGAACGCCATTTTGCAGGCCAAGGAGTTCCGCAACGCCGCCGCGCTCACCGGCTTGATTTTGAACAAGATGGACGGCACGGCCAAGGGCGGCATCGTTCTTGCCATCCGGCAGGAGCTGGGCATTCCGGTCAAATTCATCGGCGTAGGCGAAAAGATCGACGATATGCAGGAGTTTGACCAAAAAGAGTTTATCAAAGCGTTGTTTGATTGAGGATACAAAATGAAAATCGTGCTTGCTTCCCGAAACCCGAAAAAAATCGGCGAATTGCGCACCCTGCTGGCCGAAACCCTGCCGGAGGTAGAAGTCCTTTCGCTGGACGAAGTGGGAATTACCGGGGAAATTGAAGAGACCGGCGCCACCTTTGAGGAGAACGCGCTGATCAAAGCGCGCGCGGCGGCCGCTTCCGGCTATATCGGCGTCGGCGACGACTCCGGTCTTTCGGTAGAGGCGCTCGGCGGCGAGCCGGGCGTGTATTCGGCGCGTTTCGCGTGGGTCAAAACCGGAACGGACGCGCACGACGACGCGGCAAACAACCGCGTACTGCTCTCGCTTTTGGAGGGACTTCCCGCCGAGCGGCGCGGCGCGGCGTTCGTCAGCACCGTTGCCTGCGTGTTCCCGGACGGGCGATCCTTTGTTGTGCGCGGGGAAGTCAAGGGTCGCATTCTGACCGAATATCACGGCGCCGGCGGGTTCGGCTACGATCCGCTTTTCTACTACGAGCCGTACGGCAAAACGCTTGCCGAGGTCACGCCGGCGGAAAAGAACGCCGTTTCCCACCGGGGAAAGGCAATTCGGGCTTTTGCCGAACGGCTGAAAGCCGAAATTGGAAAGGAACCGCAAAAATGAAGTTTTCAAATTACTTTTTCTCCCCCGTGGTGCGCATTCTTGCGCTCATCGGAGGGGCTCTCACCGGCGGCGCCGTTGCCGTTTACGGCATTTTTACCGGTCGCTTCACGCCCTGGGTTTGGGGTGTGCTGTTCGGTGCCGGCGCGGCGTTGCTGTTAAGTTTCATCCTTCCGCTCCGCTTCTGGATCGGCGACGCTCCCTATCGGCGCGTGAAGGAAACCTTGCCCCAGCCGTTCCTGTTGGAGCATCCCGTGCGGTTTACCGTTCCGGGCGGCTCGGTGAACGGCTACCTGATCTTGACCCAGCAAAGCATCGTTCTGCTCTCCTTTGAGCGCGGCGAACAGCGTATGGAGCTTGCGCGCGAGGATATTCAATCCATCGTGCTGGAAGAAAACGAGATCCGGATCAACCTGAACAATACCAAATTCGTCAGCTTTTCGGCGGTTAACCCGGAGCAAATCTATCAGCTCCTGCGCCGCGAGGGCTGGAACGCCTGAAACGGGAGGAAACGATATGATCTCATCCAAACAGCGGGCATATCTGCGCGGGCTTGCAAACGATTATCCCGTCATTCTGCAAATCGGCAAGGGCGGCGTAACCGAAAATCTGGTCAAAACGGTTTCGGACGCGCTGGAAGCCAGGGAATTGATCAAATTACATATTCTGGAAAACAGCGGCGAGGATCCGCATACCGTTGCAAACGCGCTTGCGGCCGAGCTGAAAGCCGACGTGGTTGCCGTAACCGGCAAAAAAGCGGTGCTTTACCGGCGCTCCTCCAAAAAGCCGGTCATTGAACTGCCATGACGCGCGTAGGCATTTACGGCGGCACCTTTTCGCCCCCGCACAACGGTCACGTTGCCGCGGCAAAAGCGTTTATGGAGCAAATGTGGCTGGATTTTCTGTTTGTCATTCCGGCGGCTGTTCCGCCGCACAAAGCGGGGGAGAACATCGTTTCCGCCGAGCACCGCTTCCGTATGACGCAGTTGGCCTTTCAGGGCGTGGAGGGCGTGTATGTCAGCGATCTGGAACTGCGCCGCGAAGGGAAAAGTTACACCGTGGATACGTTGCGCGAGCTTTCCGGCCCGGAAAAACGGCTGTTTCTGCTTTGCGGGACCGATATGATGCTCTCGATGGACACCTGGCACGAGCCGGAGGAGTTGTTCCGGCTTTGCTACCCGGTTTACGCGCGGCGGGAAAAAGACCCGCTCCTCGACAAGCAGATCCTTCAAAAAATTGCCTTTTATCAGGAAAAATACGGCAAAGTCGTTCGCAAAATCCAAATGGAACCGTTGGAGATCTCTTCCACAATGGTGCGCAAAAAAATTGCCGCCGGCGAGCCGGTTTCCAGTTTTATCCCGCCGCTGGTCGAACAATACATTTTTGACAACCATTTATACGGTTCCGGAATTGAGGGCGGGGAAAAATGAATGGGAACGAATTTTGCATCAATGAAGAAGCCATCCTGAATTTGCGGTCGATGGTACAGGCGCGGCTTTCGCCGAAACGCTGGATCCACACCGCGGCGGTGGAAGAAATGGTTGCGCGCTTGGCCGCGCTCTATTGCCCGCAAAAAACCAATCTTTTGCGGGCGGCGGCTCTGCTCCACGATCTTACCAAGGAGTGGCCGGTGGAAAAGCATTGCGCCTTTTGCGCGGCGCAGGGCATCCGGCTGACCGCGCAGGATGTTGTGGCGCACAAAACGCTGCATGCGCGCACGGCCGCGGCGCTCATCCCGTTGGAGTTTCCCGCGTTTGCCCACCCCGAGCTGATCTCGGCGGTGCGCTGGCATACCACCGGGCGCCCCGGTATGACCCTGCCCGAAAAACTGCTCTACCTTGCCGATTATATCGACGCGTCGCGCGCCTTTCCGGATTGCGTGCTTTTGCGCGAGACCTTTTGGGGCGCGGAGCCGCAAGCAATGCCGGCGGCGGAGCGCAGGGAGCATTTGCGCAAAGTTTTGGTCAAATCCTTTGATCTGACGATTGCGGCGCTCCTGGCCGACGGCCTGCCCGTGGCGCAGGAAACGATCAATGCCCGCAACGCCTTGATTATGGAAGGCGTCAAAAAGCACGGTTGATTGTTCGTGCGGTACATCCATTTCAAAACGGAAGAGGTGTATCGTATGAAAAAACGGATTTTTTGCTTGTTTGTTTGCGTTTGCCTGCTGTTGGGCGGCGTTTTCCCGGCCTTTGCCTGGAATGCCGACCCGGTCAGACGGTTTTTGATTTTCGGGTGCGACGAATCCGGCGCGCTTACCGATACCATTCTGCTGGCGGCGCGCAACAAAAAAACGGGCGAAATCCGTATTTTGCAGGTCCCGCGGGATACCTACGCGGCTTATACCAACGGAAATTACCGCAAACTTAACGGCGCGTTGCGCGCGTTGGGGAGCGAGAAATGCAAAGCCTTTTTCTCCCGCACGCTGGGCGTCGAGATCCATTGGTTCGCTTCGCTCAACCTCAAATGCGTTCCCGCGTTGGTGGACGCGATCGGCGGCGTGGACCTGGAAGTCCCGATGAATATGGATTACAGCGATCCCGCGCAGGGGTTGGAGATCCACATTTCAAAGGGAACCCAACACCTGGACGGCGAAACGGCGCTTTCCTTTATCCGCTATCGCTCCGGCTATGTGACGGCCGACCTGGGGCGGATGCAAGCACAGCAAAGTTTTTTGCGCGCCGTTGCTAAAAAATGCGAACATTTGAGCGCGGCAACCTTTATGAAATTATTTTTTATTGCCGCCCCCAATATGCAAACCGATCTGCCCGTGCACGAGGCCATCTCCCTTTCCCGTGGCTTTGGAACGTTCGGGTTTGAGCAACTCTCTTTTGAAACGGTACCCGGCGAGGCCATCAAAGGCAAGAGCGGCGCCTGGTATTTCGTGCTCTCGCGCGAGGGGACGCGCGCGGCGGTCAACCGCATCCTGATGCCGGAGGCTTTGGTGGGCGACGAACAGTTTGACCCTGACCGAGCGTTCGACCGGCCGCAAGATCCCGATTTTCACAGAATATACAACACTCCCGCGCCTGAACGCGGGGAAAAATAAACCATACGATTTACAAGCGGAGGCAAAAATCAAATGAAGTACGATTTTCGGAACATCGAGCCGAAATGGCAAAAAAAATGGGAGGAAGCCGGCATTTTCAAGGCGGTAGACAACAGTCCCAAAAAGAAGTTTTACGCGCTGGTGGAGTTCCCCTATCCTTCGGGCGCGGGAATGCACGTCGGGCATATCAAGGCCTATTCCAGTATGGAGGTTATCTCCCGCAAGCGGAGAATGCAGGGGTATAACGTGCTGTTTCCCATCGGGTTTGACGCTTACGGTCTGCCTACCGAGAACTATGCCATTAAAACCGGCATTCACCCTCGCCAGGTGACCGATACCAATATTGAAAAATTTACATCCCAGCTCAAACGGGTCGGCTTTTCCTTTGATTGGAGCCGCGTGGTGGACACCACCGAGGAAGGCTTTTACCGCTGGACGCAGTGGATCTTTTTGAAAATGTTCGAGCACGGGCTGGTCTTCCGCGACCAGGCGCTGGTCAACTATTGCCCCAGCTGCAAAGTGGTGCTTTCCAACGAGGATTCGCAGGGCGGCCGGTGCGATATTTGCCACAGCGAGATCGTGCAAAAATCCAAAACCGTTTGGTATTTGCGCATCACGCAGTATGCCGACCGTCTGCTCTCCGGGCTGGACGAGGTGGATTATCTGCCCAACATCAAGCAACAGCAGGTCAACTGGATCGGCAAGTCCACCGGCGCGTTCGTCAATTTCACGGTCAAGGAAACCGGCGAAAAACTGCGCATTTACACCACGCGGTGCGATACGCTCTTTGGCGTTACCTTTATGGTCATTGCGCCCGAGCACCCCATCATTGATCAAAACCGCAGCCGCATTGCCAACATTGCCGCGCTGGATGAATACCGCGAGCTTTGCGCCAAAAAGACCGAGTTTGAGCGCACCCAGCTCAACAAGGATAAAACCGGCGTTCGCATTGAGGGGCTGACCGCCATCAACCCCGTGAGCGGCAAGGAGATCCCCATCTATATTTCCGACTACGTTATGATGGGCTACGGCACCGGCGCCATTATGGCGGTGCCTGCACACGACGAGCGCGACTATGCCTTTGCCAAAAAGTTCGGCATTGACATCATCGAGGTCATCAAAGGCGGCGACATTTCCAAGGAGGCCTATACCGGCGACGGCGAAATGGTCAATTCCGGTTTCTTAAACGGCTTTACCAACAAGAAAGACTCCATTGCGCGAATGCTGGAATACCTGCAAGCGGAAGGCATTGGCGAGATGGGCGTACAATACAAAATGAAGGATTGGGCCTTCAACCGCCAGCGCTACTGGGGCGAGCCGATCCCGATTGTGCATTGCCCGAAATGCGGTATGGTTCCCGTTCCCTACGAGGAGCTTCCGCTCCGCCTGCCCAATATGAAAAACTTTGAGCCGGGCGAGGGCGGGGAAAGCCCGCTTGCCAAGGTGGAATCCTTTGTCAACTGCTCCTGCCCCAAGTGCGGCGGCGCGGCCAAACGCGAAACCGACACCATGCCGCAGTGGGCCGGTTCCTCGTGGTATTTCCTGCGCTATATCGACCCGCACAACGAAAAGGCGCTTGCCGATCCCGAAAAGCTCAAATACTGGATGCCGGTGGACTGGTACAACGGCGGTATGGAGCACGTTACGCGCCATATGATCTACTCGCGCTTCTGGCATAAGTTCTTATATGACATCGGCGCCGTCCCCTGCGACGAGCCCTATGCAAAACGCACCGCGCAAGGCCTGATCTTGGGGCCGGACGGCGAAAAAATGTCCAAATCCAAGGGCAACGTGGTGGATCCCAACGACGTGATCGACGTTTACGGCGCCGACGTGCTGCGTGTGTACGTCCTCTTTATGGGCGACTACGCCAGCGCCGCACCCTGGAACGATAGCTCGGTAAAAGGCTGCAAGCGCTTCTTGGAGCGCGTCAGCGATCTGACCGACCTCGTGCGCGAGGGCGGCGGCTCGCCGAAGCTGGAAACTTCCTTCCACAAAACGGTCAAAAAAGTCTCGCAGGATATTGAGGAGCTCAAATTCAACACCGCCATTGCCGCAATGATGGCGCTGATCAACGAGATCTACGAGGTGGGCAGTCTCTCCCGCGAGCAGTTGATGACGCTTGCAAAACTGCTCTCCCCGTTTGCGCCGCACCTTGCGGAGGAGCTTTGGGAAAAGCTTGGCGGCAAGGGGCTTTGCGCCGTTGCCGAGTGGCCGGAATGGGACGAGGCAAAAACGGTGGAAAGCACGGTTGAGGTCGCGGTACAAATCAACGGCAAGGTGCGCGCTACGGTCGAGCTCCCGCTCAACTGCTCGCGTGAGGAAGCCGTTGCGCTGGCAAAAGCCGACGAGAAGATCGCCGCCCAACTGGAAGGCAAAACCATCGTCAAAGAAATCAGCGTTCCCAACAAGATCGTCAATATCGTTGTTCGCTGAAACAACAAAAAAATCGGGCAAGCCGGAACCGGCTTGCCCTTTTTCTGTTTTAATCCTCGTTTTCTTCGATCCGCAAAACAATGGCCGAGCAATCGTCGCGCCGTTCGGCCTTTGCGGCGTGGGCGCAAATCTGGTAGGCCAGCTTTTCGGGGTTGATCTCCTCGGTTCCGCAAAGAAAGTTGGTCAGCCAAACGGCGTCGGCGTCTTCCTGCAAAATTCCGTCGCTCACCAGTACCACGGTGTCGCCCGCACGGAAGGAGAACTCACTGGATTGCGCTTCGGTTTCGCGCAGAATGCCAATGGGAGCCGAGCCGGTTTGCACGCGGTGTACCGTAGAGCCGCGAACAACAAAGCTGGGCGCCGCCCCGCTTTTGATGAATAGCCCGGTGCCTGAAATCAGATCCAGCTCCAACAGATCAACGGTGGAGGAGCATTCGGCCGCGCTGTTGTCGTGCGTGCGGGAAACAAGCAGGTTGTTCAGCATTCGCAAAGAGGTGTTCGTGCGGTTCCCGGCACGGAGCATTTTTTCCAGAAAGACCGAGCAAAGATTTGCCGTTAGCGCCGCGTCCCGCCCGGATCCCATACCGTCGTTGATCAGCGCGTAAAAATAATCCTTGCGGTTGGAAAACATCGCCACCGCGTCGCCGCAAACGCCACCGTTTGCCGAAACGCATTTTTGCGCGCCTACAACAAAAAAGCGGCGGCGGGTATGCAAAACCATTGTGCAAACCGGGCCTTCCACCTCAAACGAGGGGCTGGAAAGCTCGGCGTGGCAAAGCTCGCCAATGTCCCGGCGCAGTGTCTCGGCCGAAACGGCCGCGCGGTCAATGTTCATATCGCGAATGGCCACCTGCCGCAACCGTCCCCCATAAACCACAACCGCCTGCGCCGAGAGCCCGGCGCTGGGCAGGTATTCGGCAATCCGCCCGGCAAGCTCGGTATCCAGCCGGTATTCCAGCGCGTCCTCTTCCAGCGCGTCGTTGATAATACTTGCCGCCGCCTCGTAGTCCATGGCAAAAATCTCGGTGCGGTTGTCGCGCAAAAGTTCGCCGGTCAGGCGGGCGCAGTTTTGATTGATCTCGGCAAGAATGCGATCCATCGAAGGACAGCGCCGGCTCAAAGCGGGCGAAATTTGCTTTTGCGCAACCGTTCCGTGCGTGTGGAGCGATTTGGCAAGCGCGTTCAAAACTTCCAGCGTGTCGGCGTATTCCAGTCCCCAGCAAACGGTGCGGTGGGGGCAATCGGTACAAAACCGGTCAAACGAGTTGTCGCAAAGCCGGCGCAAGTCGATCGTTGTCGGGCGCCGCAAGCGGTCGCTTAAATTATAAAACATTTCGGAAAGCGAGGAGAAAGCCTCGGAAATGCCGCGCAGGCGGTCGGCCGTTTCGTTTTGTTGCTTGGAAAGCACGCGAAAGCGAACGGCCGTGTTGTGGTCGGCGGCAGGTTGCGCTTCTTTTTCATTCGCTTTTTGGCCGGTCAGGCGCATCACCAGCGTAAAAGCCGCGCCCGCCGCAAGATCGGCAAACAGAAACGGCAAAAGGGAGGGAATGCCGTGCGCATAAACCGACCAGCCGAGCGCGGCAAACACCGCCGCCGGAACGCCGAACAGCTCCCGGCCGTGCGAACGGAACAGCGAATACAAAAGCACGGCAAGCAGATATGCGGGAATGGACATCGGATCATGCGCAAGCCCGCAGAGAACGGCGGCCGCAAGCCCGGCGGGAAGGCCGACCCGGTGGGCAATGAACAGGGAAAAGAAGAGCGCAAAGCAAACCGAAAGCGGCACCGTTCCCAAAACCAGCGCGTCGCAGGACCAGATCAGCGAAAAGAGCAGGGCACCCGCCGAAAGGGCGTACAGGATTTTGAATTGCTTTCGCTTGCCCAAAAACGCCGTGTAAACCAGAACCGCCGCGGGAGCCACCGCAACGGAAAACAGCGCGGCGAATAGATCATAGTAGGAAAAGCCGCCGCCAATGGCGCGAAAGAGCGAAACGATCAGCATACAAACCGCGGCGGTCGCCATTCGCAACGGCACCCATTCGTGGAACAAATCCCGGAACTCCCGCCCGAACGCGCGCAAAAAGGAGACGAGAGAGAGCGCCTCCAACCGCTCGCGCCAACGGGAAACCGGCTTTTCCGGCTTGTCCGCACCGGGTTGCGGCTCTTTCTCCGGGTAGAGCTTGGCGCGGATTTTTTCGGGCAAAGGCTGGCGGAGCGCCTCGTGCGGCTCGGCCAGGCGCGAGGAAATGACCCGGATGAGCGCCGCGGCAAGGTAGGTCACGGTCAAAAGCCACGGTTGCCCTCCGATAAACCAGGCGGAAAGGATCAAC
>CAMPBZ010000034.1 GCA_946641795.1 uncultured Clostridia bacterium | reverse complement strand
GATCAAGCGACCGTTTCCTACGAAGGAGAGGACGTTCCCGCGCTCCTGATCCAGTCGGTCATTGCAAACTCTCCCGCACAGCAAGCCGGTCTTGCCGCCGGCGAATGGATCCTTGCCGTAGGGAACGCCGAAGAGGAACTGCAAAGCGTTTCCGACCTGGGCGGCTATTCCCGGGCCATTCTTGCCCTGCGTGGCGAGGAGGGGACCGAGGTCTTCCTGCGCATTCTTTCGGGCGCGGGCGAGGCGCAAACGGCGCGGGTGGCCAGTTGCTTGCGGCAAACGGTGCAATCCCAATCCGTTTACAGCTACCTTTTGGAGGATGTGCCGGGCGTTGCGGTGGTTCGCATCCGCGAGTTTTCCTTCCAAACGCCGGCGCAGTTCCGCGCGGCCATCGAGGAATGCCGTGCGGCGGGCGCAACCAAGTTCGTTCTTGACCTTCGGGATAATCCCGGCGGCAGTTTGATCGCGCTTTCCGCTACGCTTTCCGGCTTTTTGCAAAACGGCGATCTGATCTATTTTGAAAAATATGCCAACGGCACGCTCAATCCCGTTTCCTGCCTCCCCCGGACTTACGAAGGGGAAAAGGAGGCCTGCACCGTAACCGAGGAGCAGATCGGGCAGTATCTTGACCCGGCGCTTTCGTTTGCAATTCTTTGCAACGAAAAAACATTCAGCGCGGCCGAGCTTTTTGCGGTAACGCTTTCGCAATGCGGCGTGGCTCCGGCTTTCGGGCAAACCACCGCCGGCAAATGGGTGGCGCAAAGCAGTATGGCAATCCCGTTCAAGGATTTTCAAGGCTACATCAGCTTTACCGTGTACCAATGCTTTTCGCGAAACGGCGTTTCCTACCAGGACGAGGGCTTTTCGCCCGAAAACGAAGTCGCACTCGCGGAAGCGTTGCACAACGTTCCGGTAGAGGCGCTTTCCCGGGAGCAGGATTTGCAATTGCAGGCGGCAGCCGCCTACCTCGCAAACCAGTAACATCGGCACTTGATCCGCTCCGGCGGATTTCAAATAAAACAAACAAGGAGAAACTTTACAATGGCAAAAGAAATGAAAAAACGTTATACTCAACAAGGGTATCAGGAACTTTTGAACGAGTTGAACTACCGCAAAGGAGAACTGCGGGAGAAAATTAAAAACGACATTGCCGTAGCGCGTTCGTTCGGCGACCTTTCCGAAAACGCCGAGTACGATGCCGCCAGAAACGAGCAGGGCATTAACGAGGCACGCATCAAAGAGCTGGAAGAACTGGTTGAAAACGCAGTGGTCATCGATGAAGCCAGCATCGATTCCAGCGTTGTCAGTCTCGGCTCCACGGTAACCGTACGCATCAGCGACGGAAAAAGCGAATCCGAAGTGACCTATTCGCTGGTCGGCTCCAACGAGGCGGATCCGTTTTCGGGCAAAATCTCCGATCTTTCTCCCATCGGCGCAGGTCTGGTGGAAATGCGCGAAGGGGAAGAAAAGGAGATCGAAACGCCCAGCGGCACCATCCGCATCAAGGTTTTGAAAGTCAGCAGAACCAACGCATAATTCCAAAGCATTGAAAAAAAGGAAAGGGGAAAACGAAGATGGATCCGAAAGAGCCAATTCAAAATCCCCCGAGCCCGGCGCAAAATTCCGGCTTTTTCAAGTGGCTGGATAACGTTTGGTACCACTACAAGTGGCATATCATCCTTGTCCTGTTCGTGCTGGTTACCGTCACCGTTTGCGTGGCGCAGTGCGCGGGCAAGGAGAAATCCGACGCGCTGTTCGTGTATGCCGGCGATCAGATTTTGAGCGGGGAAGAGCGCGAGGCGCTTTGCGGTGCTTTGGGCGAAACGCTGGCCAAGGATTACGACCGGGACGGGAAAAAGACCGTTCAGCTGGTCACCTTCACCGTTCGCTCGGATGGAAGCAGCGCCGACGCCGTGCGCGACCTGACCAATTATCTCAACACCGGGGAATGCTCGGTCTGGCTTGTCAGCCCCTACGTTTATGAAACGGCGGGACTGGCCTCGCGGGCGGTTCCGCTTTCCGAAACGTTTGGCGAAAACCTTCCCCAGGGCGCGGTGAACGAGGTTGCTGTCCTCTTGCAGGAAACGGTGTTCTACCGGCAGTTTGAGCAAACCCTGGGCACGATTTTTCCAAAAGAAATGCCGGTCTATCTGCTCCTCGGCAAGCCCACTGTTTTGGGCAAAGCGGCCGACGAAAAGCAATACGAAAGAGGAAAACAGCTGTATCTTTCTATGATCGGGCAATGATTTCCGCATTTTTCCGGAATACTGTTGACAAACGTCGTTTTATATGTTAGAATATAATCGGTTGTTTATAGCACGAAAAAAGATAAAAGAAAAGGAACAGATCAATGGAAAACAATGAAGTAAACGTAAACGAGGGCAACCAGTCCGGTATTTCGCTGCGTCTGTTGTGGGACGTTCTGAAACGGTGCTGGTATTGGATGCTCCTGGGAGCGCTTTTGTTGGGCGGTCTCTCGCTCTGGTATTTCAGACGGAGTTTTACCCAGCAATATTCCTCCTCCTCCTATTTCTATATTTCCAACGTGGCAACCACCACCAGCCTGTATTCCAGCGCGCAGATCGACGGCGCCGAATCCATGGCGGAGGTCATTTCCAAGGTGGCGCCCACCAGTGATGAACTTGCCAACAAGATCAGCACGGTTTTGAGAACGGGCGAGTATTCCAAGTACTATAACAAGGACGTCGGCGTTTCCAACAAGGACGTGCAGAAGATGATTTCGGATGCGGAAGGCGATGCCAACCGGCTGACCGATCTGATCCAGGATAAAATCGACAGTGTGATCAATGCGAAAGCCACGAAATCTATCGAAAATATTTCCAAAAGCCAAATTTTGCGTATGATCACCGCCACCAACGACGGTGCCGTATTGAAAGTCAAAATTTCCGGCCCCAATAAAGAGCTGAACTACTACGTTGCTATGGCAATGGAAGACTGGTTGCCGCGCTTCTGCGACGACATCAACAACCAGCCAGACGCAATGTCGCTGACGCACGAATCCAAAACGATGAAGGTCATTCAAACGGCGCGCATGGGCGATTTGGAAAACAGCATTTCGGATATTTACCGTTACCCGCTGTTCATCACCATTTTCGTAGCGGTTGCCATTTACGGCATTTTCCTGCTGGCCGTTATTATGAACACCACCATTTACTCGGCGGCGGATATCAAGGCCATTTCTCCCAAGTATTCGGTCATCGGCACCATCGAGCACTGGACGCTGGAAGAAGAAAAGAAGTGGGGCCGCAGAGCGCAAATGAAGGCCGACCGTTTGGGTACCCACGTGGATCAAAAGCTGATCTTGCGTGAGAAAGCGCCGTTCCGCGTGCAGGAAGGCTTCCACGAGCTGCGTACCAACGTCACCTTCTGCGCCGCCGGCGAAAAGGGATGCACCATTGGTATCGCCTCCTCCATTGCGGGCAGTGGTAAGTCCTTCGTTATTGCAAACCTTGCCGTATCGCTTTCCAAGCTGTACGATAAAAAGATTTTGCTGGTGGACGGCGATATGCGCCGCCCGATGATCCACAAGATCTTCTCGCTGCAAAACAAGATCGGTTTGAGCAACCTGCTCGCCGGAATGGAAGTGGCCGAGGCCGATTTGAAGCACTCCTTCGGTCAGCTCGATGTCATTACCTCCGGTACCATTCCGCCCAACCCCATCGACCTGCTTTCCAGCCCGCGCATGAAAGAGGTTATGCAGCAGTGGAAATCGGAATATGACTATATTCTGATCGACCTGCCTCCGGTTGGCGAAGTTGCCGATATGTTTGCCATTTCGGAAGAGATTTCCGGGTATATCTACGTGGTTCGCTCCGGCTATACCGACAGCCGCCTGCTGCGCGACACCACCGATACCATTATCAGCAAGAACGCCAAAATCTTCGGCTATGTGGTTACCGATGTGCATCCCGAACGCACCGAGGGTTATACCAAATACAGCCACTACTACCGCTATTACCGGTACGGTCATTACAGCCGTTATAAATCCTATTCCAGCTATGCTTCCGCCGGGAATAACGACACGACCGAAACGAAAGAAACCGAAACAAAAACCGAAAAATAATCCAAACCGCAACCATGGCTCTGCTGGGGTCATGGTTGCATTTTCGGGAACGATTAGCAATTGCTAACTTTATGAGAGGAGGGAAAACCAATGGAACAATATCAGGTAACGGGTATGAGCTGTGCCGCCTGCTCGGCAAGAGTGGAAAAAGCGGTTTCGGCGGTGGACGGCGTTACGTCCTGCTCGGTCAATCTCCTCACCAATTCTATGGCCGTAGAGGGAACGGCAAGTCCCGGCGCCATCATTGCCGCGGTTGAGGCAGCTGGATACGGTGCTTCGCCCAAAGGGGGCGCCAAAAAAGACCCCGGCAAAGCGGAAGATCCGCTTGCCGATCGGGAAAGCCCCATCCTGTTGCGCCGGCTGATTTTCTCGCTCCTCTTTTTGCTCCCGCTGATGTACCTTTCTATGGGGCATTCGATGTGGGGCTGGCCCCTGCCGCCGGCATTGGGGCAAAATCCGCTTGCCATCGGGCTTTTGCAAATGCTCCTTTCGGCAATCATTATGGTCATCAACCAAAAGTTCTTTATCAGCGGCGCCAAAGGGGCACTTCACCGTGCGCCCAATATGGATACGCTGGTGTCGCTCGGCGCGCTTGCGGCCTTCGGTTACAGTGTTTACGTGCTGTTCGCACTTTCGGGCAAGGTTATGGCAGGCGAAGCCGCACACGATTATTTGCACGATTTTTACTTTGAATCGGCCGGTATGATCCTGACGCTGATCACGCTGGGCAAACTGCTGGAAGCCAAAGCAAAGGGAAGCACCACCAACGCGCTCCGTTCGCTGATGGAATTGGCGCCGCAAACCGCCATTCTGGAACGGGACGGAAACGCGGTGGAAGTCCCGGTTTCCGAGGTGCGGGTCGGCGATGTTTTCCTCGTCCGTCCCGGCGGCAAGATCCCGGTGGACGGCGTTGTTCTGGAAGGGGGCGCCGCAGTTGACGAAGCGGTGCTGACCGGCGAGAGCCTGCCGGTGGACAAAGGGGAAGGCGACCGCGTTTTTGCGGCAACCAACAACCGCTCCGGCTACCTCAAATGCCGGGCGACCGGCGTTGGCGAGGACACCGCGCTTTCCAAAATTATTCAAATGGTCAGCGATGCTTCGGCAACCAAAGCGCCCATTGCCAAGGTGGCGGATCGCGTTTCGGGCGTTTTCGTGCCGACGGTGCTTTCTATTTCGCTGGTCACGCTTCTGGTGTGGCTGATCGCGCGGCAAACGGCGGGCTTTGCCATTGCCCGCGCCATTGCGGTATTGGTCATCAGCTGCCCCTGCGCGCTCGGCCTTGCAACGCCCGTGGCCATTATGGTCGGCAGTGGGGTCGGCGCCAAAAACGGCATTCTTTTCAAAACGGCAACCGCGCTGGAAAACACCGGGCGGGTCACCGCCGTTGTGCTGGATAAAACCGGAACCGTAACCACCGGGCGCCCGACCGTGACCGATCTGTTACCGGCGGACGGAACCCCGGTTGAGGAACTGCTTGCCGTTGCCGGCGCGCTGGAAGCCAAAAGCGAGCATCCGCTGGCAAGAGCAATTATTGAGGAAGTGGAGCGCCGGAGCCTTCCGGTTGCCGAAGTGGAAGATTTTACCGCCCTTACCGGGAGCGGCGTGTCCGCTACGCTGGAAGAGGTGCCGCTGTTGGGCGGCAACCAAAAAACGGTCGCCGCACGCGCCGCGTTCCCCGAGCGGTTGCTTTCCAAAGCCGAAACCTATGCAAAAGAGGGCAAAACCCCGCTGTTCTTTGCAAAAGGGGATCGCGCCGTGGGGATCATTGCCGTTGCGGATGTTCCCAAACCCGAAAGCGCCGACGCGATCCGGGAGCTGAAAAAATCCGGTCTGCGTGTGGTGCTCCTTACCGGCGATAACCCCGGTACCGCGGCCGCCATTGCCGGGCAGGTGGGCATTGACGAGGTGATTGCCGAGGTTTTGCCGAACGACAAAGCCGAGGTCGTTCGCCGCCTGCAAGCCGAGGGCGAAAAGGTGGCAATGGTGGGCGACGGCATCAACGACGCGCCTGCGTTAACGGCGGCCGACGTTGGCCTTGCCATTGGCGCTGGGACGGATATTGCCATCGACGCGGCCGACGTGGTGCTGGTGCAAAGCCGGCTTTCGGACGTTCCCGCGGCCATTCGCATTGGCAAAAAAACGCTCCGCAACATCAAAGAAAATCTATTTTGGGCATTTTTCTATAACGTCATCGGCATTCCGTTGGCGGCGGGCGCCTGGTACACCTGGAAAGGCTGGCTCCTCAACCCGATGTTCGGCGCGGCGGCAATGTCGCTTTCCAGCTTTTGCGTGGTGATGAATGCACTGCGGCTCAATTGGATCCGCCTGCACCCCAAAACCGAAAAAATGAAAGAAACAAAGAGGGAAGAACCAATGAAAGAAACCTTAAAAATTGAAGGAATGATGTGCTCCCATTGCGAAATGCACGTCAAAAAAGCCTTGGAGGCAATTCCAACGGTGGAAAGCGCCGAGGTCAGCCACAAGGACGGAACCGCGATTGTAACGCTTTCTGCCCCTACCGACCGCGCCGTTTTTGAAAAAGCGGTCGCCGATGCTGGCTACCAACTGAAATAACCCAAAAAAGAGAACCGTAAGGTTCTCTTTTTTTGCAGAAATTTGAGAAAAATTCTCAAATTCTATTGACAAACCGGGGTCAATATGATACAATACCCTTTGTTCGAGAAAATGAGAACTATTCTCAAAAGCAAAGGAAACACAATGAAGCAATACAAAACCGAGGGCAGGGAGCGGCTCATCTCCTTCCTTTCCCAAAACCCCGACCAACACTTTACCGCCGAGGAGATCTGCCGGGCCGTTCACGGCGGCGCGGCGGCGCAAAGCAGTGGTTACCGCCCTCTGACCGAGCTTTGCGCGGCCGACGTGGTGCGCAAGTTTCGCGATGAGGAAACGGCAAAATTCCGCTACCAGTACGTTGGCGACGCCTGCGATTGCCGCAACCATTTTCACGCAAAATGCAAGGTTTGCGGAAAAATCGAGCACTTGGATTGCGGCGACTCGGCCGGGTTTGCCGCCCATTTGCTGGAAGAACACGGCTTTTCCATTGACTGCGGACAATCCATCCTGTACGGCGTTTGTGCCGCCTGCCGAAAGGGGGCAAGGGTGTGATCAACGTTATCCTGGACACCCTTTTGGATACGGCCAAGCTGTTGCCGTTTCTTTATCTTGCCTATTTGCTGATGGAGTTTTTGGAGCACCACGCCGGTGGAAAAACCGAGCGCCTGCTTGCCAAATCGGGCAAGGTGGCGCCGCTGTTCGGCGGCTTGTTCGGCCTTGTGCCGCAATGCGGATTTTCGGCGGCGGCAAGCGAGCTTTATGCCGGCCGACTGATCACCACAGGTACGCTGATCGCCGTCTTTCTCTCCACTTCGGATGAAATGCTGCCCATTATGATCTCGCACGGTGTTTTCCCCTGGAAACTGTTGCTTTCCAAGCTGGTAGTCGGCATTTTTGCCGGGTTTGTGATCGATCTGGTCGCCCGCCTCTTCCGCAAAAAGCATCCGGTGGTCGATGAGGCCAAAATTGAGGATATTTGCGAGCGCGAGCATTGCCAATGCGGTGATCACATCGCCCTTTCGGCAATCAAACACACCCTGCGCATCGTGGCGTTCCTGCTGATCATCACCTTTCTTTTAAACACCGCCGTCCATTTTATCGGCGAGGAGCGGCTGGCCGCGTTCGTCGGCACCCGCCCCATTCTTGCCAACCTTCTTTCGGCGTTGATCGGCCTGATCCCAAACTGCGCTTCCAGCGTGGTGCTGACCGAGCTTTATCTGCAAGGCGTTTTGAGCGTGGGCGCGCTCCTGTCGGGACTGTTGGTCAACGCCGGCGTGGGTCTGCTCGTCCTTTTCCGCAACAACCGCCCGGTGCGCGATTCCTTCCGCGTTCTTGCCATTCTGTTCGGCGTGGGCTTGCTGGTAGGTCTTCTCGTTGATCTGACCCCGCTTGCCGGACTGCTGAAATAACAAAAAAGCCGCGTTGCAACGCGGCTTTTTTGTTTACCAACCGAAAATTTCCAAAATCTTAAAGCGCACCTTGTAAACCGGTTTGTCGCTCTCGGTAATGATCTTGTACTGGCTGGGTGTCAGCCCCACCGAAATAAAGGTGTCCTCCGCCCCGGCTTTGGAAACCGTTGCCGCCGCGCGGCGGATGGGCCGGGCTTACCGGGCCACCTGCTTGGAAAAGGTGTCCCGAAGACCGACGGTCCGGTTGTAGACGGGCAGCTCCGCGGTGGAATCCGGATCCTTGCAGAAGTAGCCCAGGCGCAGGAACTGGAAGGCCGCGCCGGTTTCGGCGTCCGCCAGCACCCGCTCCGCGTAGCCGCGGTGAACCACCAGGCTGTCCGGATTCAGACGGGAGATGAAGTCCTTCTTGTCCGGCGCGTCGCCCTCCTCCTCGGGCATTTCCTCGCTCAGCAGCTGGTCGTACAGCCGGGCCTCGAAGGGAATGCAGTCCGCGGCGGGCACCCAGTGCAGGGTCTTGCCCTTGATCTTCCGGTCCGCGCCGGCGCTGCCGGAGAAGGAATCCAGGTCCACCGTGCAGTGCACCTCGGTCACATTGCCCTCTGCGTCCTTCACGCAGCTGTCGCAGCGGACGATGTAGGCGCCCTTGAGCCGGACCTCGTTGCCGGGGAACATGCGCTGATACTTTTTCGCGGGCACCTCCATGAAGTCATCCCGCTCAATGTACAGCTCGCGGCCGAAGGCAATCTCCCGGCTCCCCATCTCCGGATGATCCGGATGGTTTTCCAGGGTGACGGTCCGCGTTTCGCCCTCCGGCCAGTTGTCCAGCACCACCTTCAGCGGATCCATGACGGCCATGGCCCGGGGCGCGACGTCGCCCAGATCGTCCCGCACGCAGTGCTCCAGCAGCGCGAAGTCCACGACGGAGTCCGCCTTGCTCATGCCGATGATGTCCACAAAATTGCGGATGGCCCGGGGCGTGTAGCCCCGGCGGCGCATGGCGCTGAGGGTGGGCATCCGGGGATCGTCCCATCCGGAGACATAGCCGCCCTCGACGAGCTGGCGCAGATAGCGCTTGCTCATGACGGTGCGGGTGATGTTCAGCCGGGAGAACTCCAGCTGCCGCGGACGGGCGGGCAGCAGGTTGGCGCTCTTCTCCACGACCCAGTCGTACAGCGGCCGGTGAATCTCATATTCGAGGGAGCACATGGAATGGCTGATGCCCTCCAGCGCGTCCCCGATGGGATGGGCAAAGTCGTACATGGGATAGATGCAC
>CAMPBZ010000033.1 GCA_946641795.1 uncultured Clostridia bacterium | reverse complement strand
GATTCCGGTGGAAAGAAGAACGGTTGCTCCAATCCCGCCGATTGCGGAGATCAGCATCAGCGGATAGATCCCGTAGGTGGAGCCGAACATATCCACCGCGTCAATTTTGCCGAGTTTTAAGTTCAAAATGCAAAAACCGATGTTGATTACCGCACAAGCCCCGCATATCAGAATGGCTTTCCATTTGCTGGAAAGAACGTACGAGAGGACTTTGGGATATTGCCGGAGCAGATACCCGATGTAGAAGAAAGGGATTGCCGTAAAGCAAACGTCCAGGTTCCAGGGCAGCGCAAAACCGCAAAACCGGGCGTAAAGCGCTCCCGCAACGTCGGCAAGTGCAACCACGGCGAGCAGGACATACTTTTTGAGGCGTTTGGAAATCAAATAGAACAAAATTTCCAAAAGGAAAAGGCAGGTTAAAAACCAAACCGTCCCGGTTCTTCTTTGAAGAATGTAGTCCAGTACAAGACGCCCGAAAAACGAGAAAGAAAACGCTTTTTGGTAGATTTTCAGGGCGGTTACATAGGCAATTATTCCAAGCGAAAGCACCGCGTAGGGCAGCAACAGCGTTTTTGCCTTTTTCTTCAAAAAAGGAAGAAATGAAAGGTTGTTCTTAAACAGATAACCCGATAAAAAGAAAAACAGCGGCAGATGAAAGGAAAAGATCCACGACCGTATGCCACCAAGATCGGGAAGATGACCCAGAATAATCAAAAGGATGCCAATTCCGCGCGCGGTGTCAATCCATTCAATGCGTCCGTTTGTTTTTGCTTCCTGCACCATATTTCAAATCCCTCCGTTTCCGTCTACCAGTATAACGCACCTTCCGGAATTTGTCAATACGGTATTTGGGAAGAACCCAGCACCATCAATATTCCTTTTTGCAAATTTTTATCGAAAAAAAGGACGATTTTGCTAAAAAATTACATTTTATTAGAAAAAAGCCTTGACAATTCCGCTTTTCGGTCATATAATATTAACACCATTCAAACAATCTGCGTGCGCTTGCCTCTGTCTTGGCACGCGGTTTTGTTTTTTACCGCTTTCGGGCAACGGCTCGGGGCGGAAGAAAGGAGATCCTTATGGGAGATACGTTAGCAGGAATTTTGCACCAGCAGTTTACCTGGGTGCAAATCGGGGAGTTCTTTATCCGCATTGCGGCTGCTTGCATTTGCGGCGCCGCTATTGGAGCCGAGCGAAGCAAACGGTTCAAGGAGGCGGGCATTCGTACCCATATTATGGTTTGTTTTGCCGCCGCACTGATGATGATCGTTTCCAAATATGCGTTTGGTGACGTTACCGGCGCACTGGGCGACCGCGGAGCCGATCCCGCCCGGATCGCGGCGCAGGTCGTTACCGGCGTCAGCTTTTTGGGCGCGGGCGTCATTTTCCGGCACGGCGCAACGGTCAAAGGATTGACCACGGCGGCCGGTATTTGGGCAACCGCGGGCATCGGCCTTGCGCTTGGCGCCGGGATGTACGTGATCGGTGCAGGGGCAACGGTCATCATTGTCATTCTGCAATTCGTTATGCACAAAATCCAGGTGGGCGTAGACGCGTTTTCGGTTTCGCACCTGCAATTCACGGTGCTGGACGACGCCGCGTTCCGCCAGCCGTTTTTGGACTTCTTGAAGGAGCACAAAACCCAGATTGCCGAAACCCGAATGGAAGCCAAAGAGGACGGGGAGATCACCTACAACCTGATCCTGCGCATTCCCCGGCAGATGTCGGTGGAAGAGATTACGGCATACTTAATGGAAAACAAAGCCGTAAAAACCGTTTCCATTTTACCCGGCACGTAAATTCAAAAACAAGAACAGGCGCCTGACAATCCGTCCGGCGCCTGTTTTCGCGTGCAGTTATCAGTTGTGATTTTGCACCGCTGTGTACTTCACTTTTTCACTTTTCACTATTCACTCTTACTTAAATTCCGTTCACGCCGGAGGAGTGAAAAGTGAAGAGTGAGTAGTGAAGAAGTAAAAAATTCCGCTCACTTGCGTGAACGGAATTTTTTTGGTGGACCATCAAGGGCTCAGAACCCAGCAATGCGCTAATATTTGCAAAATGCAACCATCTCCTGTGCGCATTGCATTCCATTCCTTACGGAATGGAGAAGGTTCGAGCAGTGAGCCCATCAAGGGCTCGGTCTCGCCTACGCCCGTGCGCGGGCGTTGACGGCTCGGTCTCCGTCGCGGCTCTGACAGCCCACCGGGCTGTCATTCACTACCGCTCCGCTTCGAGCCCTTTCAGGTTTTCAAGGGCTCAGAACCTAGCAATGCGCCAATATTTGCAAAATGCAACCATCTCCTGTGCGCATTGCATTCCATTCCTTGCGGAATGGAGAAGGTTCGAGCAGTGAGCAGTCAGCAAAACAGAGGGGAGGCGCAACGCGCCTCCCCTCTGTTTTGGTGGACCATCAAGGGCTCGGTCTCGCCTACGCCCGTGCGCGGGCGTTGACGGCTCGGTCTCCGTCGCGGCTCTGACAGCCCACCGGGCTGTCATTCACTACCGCTCCGCTTCGAGCCCTTTCAGAGCACGAAAAGGGGAGTACGCAAAAGCGTACTCCCCTTTTCGTGGTGGACCATCAAGGGCTCGAACCTTGGACCGACCGGTTATGAGCCGGTGGCTCTGACCAACTGAGCTAATGGTCCGTAATGCTTCTATTATTATATCGGCTTTTCCGGCGTTTGTCAATAGCAAAATCGGTTTTTCGGCAAAAACGCACCTCTCAAAATTTCCCCTTGCAAATTTATGCAAAATACTTGACAAATTTCTTTTTTTGGATTATACTGTAACAAACCGGTGAGAAAGACGAGTAGCAGATCGGGCGCTTCCAAAGAGAGCCGCAGGCGGTGGAATTGCGGCGTTGCGTGGTTTGTGAATGGACTTTTGAGGGCGAACCGAAAGGTGCGTTGCGCGCGCATTCGTAGGCTTCGACGGGGTGCGTTCCCGTTATCATTGACGCCGCATATCTGGGGTATGTGTAAAGAGCGGAGGGCAAAGCCCTTCATTCCGGGTGGCACCACGGAGAAATTCGTCCCGGCTATCGAGAGATAGCTTTGGGGCTTTTTTTCTTCCAAGGGAATTCCGAACCCCTCTAAAATTTTCAGCCGAAACAGGCAAGGAGTGTTTGAAATGACAAACGAAAAGATCCCTTACAAAATCTATTTGGAAGAAACCGAGATGCCCAAATACTGGTACAATGTCCGCGCGGATATGAAGACCAAGCCGGCGCCCCTGCTCAATCCGGGAACCGGAAAGCCGATGACCGCCGAGGAACTTTCCCAGGTGTTCTGCACCGAGCTCGTCGCGCAAGAGCTCAACAACACCGACCGGCTCATTCCCATTCCGCAGGAAATTCTGGATTTTTATAAAATGTACCGTCCCTCTCCGCTGGTACGCGCCTATTGCTTGGAAAAGCAGTTGCAAACGCCCGCCAAAATCTACTACAAATTTGAGGGCAACAACACCAGCGGCAGTCACAAGCTCAATTCCGCCATTGCCCAGGCCTACTACGCCAAACAGCAGGGCCTCAAAGGCATTACCACCGAGACGGGCGCCGGCCAGTGGGGCACCGCGCTTTCAATGGCCTGCTCCTATTTCGGGCTGGATTGCAAGGTGTTTATGGTCAAAGTCTCCTACGAGCAAAAGCCCTTCCGCCGCGAGGTGATGCGCACCTATGGTGCCTCGGTAACGCCCTCTCCCTCTACCGAAACCGCCGTTGGCCGCAAAATTCTGGAAGAGTTCCCCGGCACAAACGGTAGTTTGGGCTGTGCCATTTCCGAGGCGGTGGAAGCCGCCGTTACCCGCCCCGGCTACCGCTATGTGCTGGGCAGTGTGCTCGCGCAGGTGCTCCTGCACCAGTCGGTGATCGGTATGGAGACCAAAGCCGCGTTGGATAAATACGGCATCAAGCCCGACATCATCATCGGCTGTGCCGGCGGCGGCTCCAACCTGGGCGGATTGATCTCTCCCTTTATGGGCGAAAAACTGCGCGGCGAGGCCGATTACCGCTTTATCGCGGTTGAGCCGGCTTCCTGCCCCAGCCTGACCCGCGGCAAGTATGTTTACGACTTTTGCGATACCGGCAAGGTTTGCCCGCTTGCCAAAATGTACACGCTGGGCAGCGGCTTTATGCCGGCGCCCAACCATGCGGGCGGCCTGCGCTATCACGGCATGAGCTCCATTCTTTCCGAGCTTTACGACGAAGGGCTGATGGAGGCCACCAGCGTCAAACAGACCGATGTGTTTGCCGCCGCCGAGCAGTTCGCGCGCGTGGAGGGCATTCTCCCGGCGCCCGAAAGCTCCCATGCCATTCGCGTTGCCATTGACGAGGCGCTCAAATGCAAGGAGACCGGCGAGGAGAAGACCATTGTCTTCGGCCTGACCGGCACCGGATATTTTGATCTTTACGCTTATCAGAAATTCCACGACGGGCAAATGGACGACTATATCCCCACCGACGAGGAAATTGCCAAGAGCCTTGCCAAAACGCCCAAACTTTCTTAAATAATCCACAAATCCCGTCCGCAATTCCACCCGGAATGCGGGCGGGATTTTTCTTTTGAAAATCGGCAAACCGCTCTTGACAAAAAGCGGAAAATATAGTAAAATAAAGCAGTAAGTTTTTCGAAAAAAGAAAGGAACAAACAATATGAAAATTCTGGTTATCAACGCGGGCAGCTCTTCCATTAAGTATCAGCTGATCGATATGGAAACCGAAACCCTGCTTGCCAAAGGGCAGGCGGATCGCATCGGCATTGCCGGCGGCAACTTCAAGCAAAAGGCAGAGGGCAAGCCCGAATATAAAATTGATATTCAAATGGCAAACCACGCCGAGGCGGTCAAGCTGGTGCTGGATACGCTGACCTCCAAGGAGTACGGCGTCATCCAATCGCTCTCCGAAATCAGCGCGGTGGGGCATCGCGTTCTGCACGGCGGCGAAAAGTTCTCCGGCTCGGTTATCATTGATGAAAATGTTATCAAAGCCATCGAGGAGTGCTGCGAGCTCGGCCCGCTCCACAACCCCCACAACCTGACCGGCATTCGCGCCTGCGAAAAAATGATGCCCGGTGTGCCGCAGGTGGCGGTGTTTGATACCGGCTTCCACCAGACAATGCCGGATTACGCCTACCTCTACGCGCTCCCCTATGAGTACTACGAAAAATACCACATCCGCCGTTACGGCTTCCACGGCACCAGCCACCGCTATGTCAGCATGCGCGCGGCGGCCATGCTGGGCAAGGATCCCAAAGATCTGAAAATCGTTACCTGCCACCTCGGAAACGGCTCTTCCATTGCGGCAATCAAGGGCGGCAAATGCTTTGATACCACCATGGGTCTGACCCCGTTGGAAGGCATTATTATGGGTACGCGTTGTGGCTCCATCGACCCGGCCATCGTTCCGCTGTTGATGAAGAAAGAGAACCTCACGCCCGACCAGATTGACGAGATTATGAACAAGAAATCTGGTATTCTCGGTGTTACTTCCGGCGCTACCAGCGACAACCGCGACATTGAAGAAGGCGCAAAAGCCGGCAACAAGCGCTACCAGCTGGTAGAGAGTATGCTGGTGCACCAGCTGACCAAGTATATCGGCGGTTATGCGGCGGCAATGGGCGGCGTTGACGCCATTGTGTTTGCCGGCGGCATTGGCGAGAACAACCCGCAGTACCGCACCCGCGTTGCCGAAAATCTGGCATTTTTGGGCGTGAAGATCAACGAGGAACTCAACGCCAAGGCAAAGCGCACCTCGGTGGAATACGATATTTCCGCGCCGGATGCAACCGTTAAAATGCTGGTCATTCCCACCAACGAGGAATTGATGATTGCAAAAGATACCATGGAGCTGGTGGGCAACCGTTGATCGGCCACCAACCGCAAGAACGCGGATGCGCGAAATATTCGACGCATCCGCGTTTCCTTTTGAAATAAGGAGAACTTTTTATGAACTTGATTGTTACGCTGGACGACCAAAACGGAATGCTGTTCAATCACCGGCGGCAGAGCCGCGACCGCGTGTTGAACGACCGCATTGCAACCCTTTGCGGCGGCAGGCTGACGGTAACCGCCTACACCGCGGCACTGTTGGAGGGGCTTCCCGTTGATCTTACGATCTCCGAAGACCCGCTTGCGGCCGCAAAACCGGGGGACTGGTGTTTTTTGGAGGATCGTTCGCCTGCACCTGCGCTTGAAAAAATCGAAAAACTGGTGGTTTATCGTTGGAACCGCGTTTACCCTTCCGATTTGAAGTTTGATATAGACCTGTCGGCAATGAAGTGCGTTTCCAAAACCGATTTTGCCGGCTATTCGCACGAAAAATTGACCGAGGAGGTTTACCTGCCGTGAAAAAGCTGATCCGCATTTGCTTGCCGCTGTTGCTGGCCATCGCTCTGCTGTGCGCCGCTTCCTGCGGGCTGGATCCCCGCTCGTTGCAACGGCAGCCGGTTCAATCTACGGATGATCTGCCCGCCTATTCGGGCGAGGCTTACGCCGCGATCAACGGCAACACACCGTATTTTACCGACGCCGAAAAAACCGCGGCGCGCCAGTCCTACGAAACGTACGCCGAGCTGGATGCGCTCGGC
Organism: uncultured Clostridia bacterium; assembly: GCA_946641795.1. Taxonomy (GTDB): domain Bacteria; phylum Bacillota; class Clostridia; order Oscillospirales; family CAG-272; genus UMGS1865. Next base: position 3,043 of record CAMPBZ010000033.1, on the reverse strand, counting down.
CGTTGCGGCGTTTGCGTGGCGAGCGTGGGGAAGGATCTGATGCCCACCGAGCCGCGCGGCAGCATTTCGTCCGTCAAACCCACCGGCTGGCCGGCCAAGGTGGAGGACGCCAAATACGATTTTGTGGATGGAAAGTACCTTTACAACCGTTGCCACCTCATCGGCTTTCAGCTGACCGGCGAGAACGCAAACCGGCAAAACCTCATCACCGGAACGCGCTACCTCAACGTGACCGGAATGTTGCCGTTTGAAAATATGGTCGCCGACTACGTAAAAGAGACCGGCAACCACGTGCTCTACCGCGTTACGCCGGTATTCGGCGGGAACAATCTGGTTGCCTTCGGGGTGCTGATGGAGGCCTGGTCGGTCGAGGACGGCGGCGACGGCGTTTGCTTTTGCGTGTTCTGCTACAACGTCCAGCCCGGCGTGGTGATCGATTATATCAACGGGAATAGCCGGCTGGCCAACGCGGGCGAGGAACTGATGCCCGATTGGGGCGGCATTCCGGCCGCGCAAACGCCGAGCGGCGATGACCCTGCCACAGGCACCGGCGAAACGCCGCAGGCGAATGCCCCGACCCTTCTTGCGGGAAGCGAAGACGTCCGGCAAGGGGACACGGCAACCGTTCGCATCCAGGGAACGCCCGGCGTTGCGTATTCTGTTCGCGTCAAACTTCCGTCGGGCAGTTACAGCGGCGCCGCGGCTCTGAAAGACCCCAAAACGGCCGGCACCGACGGCGTGGTGGAATGGAGCTGGACCATTCAGCCCAACACCCGCCCAGGCACCGCTACCGTAACGGTCACCGGCGGCGAGGAGATTTTGGAGTTTACCTTTGCCATTCTGGAAAAACCGGCGGAATGAGCCTTTTTGGCTTTTGACAATATTCATACAGTGTCAAAAAAACATACATGAATATTTTTTGTCTATTGTAGATTTTATCCTTAACTAATTATAATAGGGTAGATTTCGGCGGGGCAAAATCCGGCCGAAGAAAAGGAGGTTTTTCAATGAGACCTGTTCAGATTTTAACCGATTCCTGCTCCGATTTGATGAAGGAACTGCGCGATCAATACAACATTGACTACGCAAGAATGAACACCGTTTACAACGGCGAGGAAAAGCAGGCCAGCCTGGATTTTGAATACTACACCCCCAAGGAACTTTACGATATTATGCGCGCCGGCAACCGCATTTTGACCACCCAGGTCCCGCCGGCGGAGTTTGAACGCATTTTTACCGAATACCTGGAAAAAGGCTTTGATATCGTATATATCGGCTGTTCCTCCAAGCAGTCCAGCTCGGTGCTCACCGGCGAAAAGGTGGCAAAAGACCTTGCCGCAAAATATCCGGGCGCCGAAATTTACTGCGTTGACTCCTTGAACGCCAGTATCGGAATCGGAATGCTGGCGGTTCGCGCGGCGCAGTACCGCGACGCCGGACTTTCGGCCGGGGAAGTGTACGAAAAGGTGATGGCCGACCGCAAAAAGGTCAACCAGTTCGTCACCGTTCACAACCTGAACGCGCTCAAACGCGCAGGAAGAGTGAAAGGCTCGGCGGCGTTTTTCGGCAACCTGCTCGGCGTCAAACCCATTCTGATCGCCGATGCCAACGGCACCCAGGTACCCATCAAAAAGGTCAAGGGGCGCCAGGCTTCGCTCAACGAGCTGGTGGCAATGCTCAAAGAAGTTTACGCCGATCCCGAAGGGGAAGTGTACCTGACCCACGCCGATTGCGACCCCGAAGAGGTGGAAGCCGTTTGCGAGGCGATCAAAAAAGAGTTGCCCTGCAAAAAGATCCACGTCGGCTATATCGGCCCCATCATCGGCGCCTCCATCGGCCCGAGCGCCATTGGCGTTTGGGGCTTTGGCAAAGAAGTTACCTACAAATTTGAGGGATGATTATGGCAAATCTGGTTCTTGACGCGCAGGCTTTCATCAAACTGGTGGCCGGCGGCGCGGCAAATCTGCAAGCCAATATGGAAATTGTAAACGAGCTGAACGTTTTTCCCATTCCCGATGGGGATACCGGGGAAAATATGAGCCTGACGATGAGCGGCGGCTTGCGCAATCTGGAAGGGAAGGAGCCCACATCGGTCGGTGAGGCGGCAAAACTGCTGGCCGACGGAATGCTGATGGGCGCGCGGGGCAACTCCGGCGTTATTCTTTCCCAGCTGTTTGCCGGAATTGCCGCGGGACTTGCAAGCAAAAAAACGGCAACGGTAAAAGACCTTGCCGCGGCCTTGCAAGCCGGCGTAAAAAGCGCCTACGCGGCGGTCATCAACCCCACCGAGGGCACCATTCTGACCGTTGCGCGCGAAGCCGCCGACTATGCCGCCGCGCGGGCGGGGGAGGGCGCTACCTTCCAATCCTTCGGCGGTGACTATCTTGCCGAGCTGAAACGCTCGCTCGACCGCACGCCCGAGCTTTTGCAAACGCTCAAAGACGCCGGCGTGGTGGATAGCGGCGGCGCCGGGCTTTACTACATTGCCGAGGGGGCCATTCGCGCGGCGAACGGCGAAATTCCCCAAAAGGTGGAGCTTTCCGGAACGCCGGGCGCCGGGTTGGACCTTTCCAAATTCGGCCCGGAGAGCGTAATGGAATTCGGCTACTGCACCGAATTTTTGCTGCGCCTGCAAACCGCAAAAGTTGATCTTGCTTCCTTTTCGGTGGAAAAACTGATTGCCGAACTGCAAACGCTGGGCGACTCCATCGTCTGCTTCCGGAATGACACCATTGTCAAGGTGCATATCCATACTATGACGCCCGGTGTGGTGCTCAACCATTGCCAGCAGTACGGCGAGTTTTTGACCTTGAAAATTGAAAATATGACCCTGCAACACAGCGAAACCGAGATCCGCAACCGCTTTGCGCCGCAAAAGGCGGCCGAAAAAAAGGAGTTTGCCCTGGTAACGGTGGCAACCGGCGAGGGCATCAAGGCAACCTTTTCGGAGCTCGGCGCCGATTTTGTGATCGACGGCGGGCAGGGGAAGAACCCTTCCACCGAGGACTTTATGGAAGCGTTCGACGCCGTGAACGCCCGCACC
>CAMPBZ010000032.1 GCA_946641795.1 uncultured Clostridia bacterium | reverse complement strand
CGCCATGGAAGAGACGATCCGCCAATTGCGCAAGGACGCGCCCTGGTGCCGCGTAATGGTAGGCGGCGCGGTACTGACTGCCGAGTACGCCGCACAGATCGGCGCCGATTCCTATTCGCCCGACGCGATGGGTGCCGTTCGCTATGCGGAGCGGTTGGAAAAGGAACTGACAAATTAAGGAAGTTGTAAAAAAGGAAGCCGAACGGCAATGCCGTTCGGCTTCCTTTTTTATTTCATTTTAGTTTTTTATATTCCGTTTTCGGAAGGTAATGCTCAAAAATGACCACGTCAAACTTTTTCTCAGTGGCTGCGTCGTGGCTCGTCCACGCCACGCGGGTGGCGCCCATCCATTCGGCAAGGTGAACGCCGAGCGTCTTTCTGCCAATGCGGTAGGCAATGAAATTGGGACGCGCGATGACGTTCAAAGCACAGGTGCCGAGCAGAAAACTGACCAAAGCGGATTTTCCGTACTTGCGGTAGTGTTTGGGCGGCTGCGCCAACTGCCCGCGGTAAATATCCGGCGCGTGCTTGCGGAACCAGGCAACAATGGTGGGGTCAAAACTTTCTATGCAGGTCTCCCCTTGGTAGGCGCGCAGGGCGGCAAGCGTTTTTTCGCACAGTTCCCCGTTGCGTGGCCCGGTTTTCAGCTCCACAATAATGGGCGTTTTGCCGGCAACGGTGGCAAGCACCTCGTCAAACAGCGGGATCTTTTCGTCGGTTCCGCAAAGGCGCAGTTCCTGCAACTCCGCGTAATCCAGTTCGTCCACCCGCTTGGAAACGCCGCAAACACGATCCAGCGTATCGTCGTGAAAAACGACCACCAAGCCGTCGCGGGAGAGCTGAACATCCAATTCCATTCCGTAGCCGTTCTCCACCGCGCGGGCGAATGCGGGCAACGAATTTTCGGGAATGCTTTGGTCCTTTTGGTACAGCCCGCGGTGGGCAAAGTTTTTGCCGTAAAAGGGCGTTTTTTTCTTTTTATTCGGGCGTGCCGGTGCAAAAATGACGATCGGGAGCGCCAGCAAAAGCGCGCCGAGAACGATGAGAACAATGACCCAGGGTTGCATCAATCAATCTCCGTCAATGGCTTCCAGGCCGTGAACGTTGGCAACCTTTTTGGCCTTGATATTCTTTACGAGGATCACGAATACGGCACAGCTGAGCGCAAACAGGATTGCGGAATAAATGGGGAGCGCGCCCCACTTGCCGCTTGCCTTGAACACAAGGCCCAAAAGCACCGGGGTAATGGTTTGCGCCGCCATACTGGAAGCGTAGTAGAAGCCGGTGAATTTGCCGATCTTCTTGTTGGAGCAAAGCTCCACCACCATTGGAAAGGAGCAGTTGTGCACCAGCGCCATACCAAAGCCTTTGACCACCCATACTACAAAGAGCAACACCGGGAAGGAGAACTCCCCGTGCTCGCCCACCACGTTTCCGGTGGGTTTGACAAAGCACATCACCACAAGGGCAAGAATGGTAATGCCAAGGCCTGTGGAAATGGTCCACTTCCGGCCGATCTTATCGGCAATAATGCCCGCCGTTGCAAAGCCTACAACGCTTGCAACGCCGCCCAGAATGGTAAGCAGCATGGTGGAGCTGGAAGCCGAATTCAAATGGTAGATCACGTAGTTGCCGATATAGGTGCCGATGGCGTTGTCAGCCATAAACCACAAAAACTCGGCGCCCAGAATGGCAAGCAGCATCCGGCGGTTGGCGCGGGACATGGGGGCATCGTCGTTGACCGGGTTTTCAATGGCGGCAAGCTCCTCGCCGGCGTCCATTTCCTCTTTCAGCTCGGCGGCAAGCTTGTTTTCCCGAATGGTGAAGAACAGGATGAGCGCCGAAATGACCATGAGCACCGAGGCAACGACGAACGGGATCTCAATGATCCAAAGTTTTCTTGCTTCGTCGGGGGCGTTGATGTACTTGGAAAGCACCAGGAACAGACCCAGCACCGTTGCAAACGCGCCGCCCAGATAGCCCATAATATTGATGAGCCCGTTTGCCTTTGCGCGCAGGGGCTTGGGGGTAATATCCGGCATCAGCGAGACGGCGGGGTTGCGATAGATCATCATAAAGATCAGCACGATCAGCATCATCGCGACCATACCGACGATGTTATTATAATGGAAGAACAGCGGGATAAACGGGAAGGCAACAGCGGAAACAAAGGTACCTACCAAAATGTAAGGCATCCGTTTGCCGATGGGCGTTTTCGTCTTATCCGAAAGCGAGCCGAAGATTGGCAAGAGAATGAGCGCGGCAAGGTTATCGCAGGCCATAATGATACCAACGATCCATTGCACGTTCAAAATCTTATCGGCGTCGGCAATTTTGAGCTCCGCCGAGGAAAGCCCGTACATTCTGCGCGCGAAAATATCGGTCAGAAAGGTGGGGCACCAGGAATCGTACACCTGCCAGAGCAGCAGAATGCCGAAAAAGGCAAAGCCGATCAGCATTGTCCGCTTATAATTGAGTTTCAAGCGGCCGGTAAAGGTCTTTTGCTCGGTCATAATGAGTTCTCCTTTTTTTGTTTTTTTATTCTATGCAAAAGCCGCAAGAAAAGGGGACTTTTCCTACGGCTTTGGGGGACAATAAACGCCCGCTGGTGTGCAAAGTTGGATTTGAGGCGTTCCCGGCGCGTGCCGGATTTTGGCGCCTGCCGGATGATACCCGTGATTTGAGGGCGGACTTGTCCGCTGGCGGAGAGGATGGGATTCGAACCCATGTGGGATTGCTCCCAAACGGTTTTCAAGACCGCCTCGTTATGACCGCTTCGATACCTCTCCGTATATATTCAGTTCAATTCAACCGGGAAAATCAGCTCATTCCCCACGGCGGGCCTCGTTATGGTCCTGTTGCGGTGCCCGAAATTTTGCCGCTCGCTGTTCGCTTGCCAAAATTTCGACCGCGGCCACTCGCGTGCCTTCGCTGTTTCCGCCACCGGCGGCGCTCGGCGCACTCCCCGCTTCGATACCTCTCCGTATATATTCAGTTCAATTCAACCGGGAAAATCAGCTCATTCCCCACGGCGGGCCTCGTTATGGTCCTGTTGCGGTGCCCGAAATTTTGCCGCTCGCTGTTCGCTTGCCAAAATTTCGACCGCGGCCACTCGCGTGCCTTCGCTGTTTCCGCCACCGGCGGCGCTCGGCGCACTCCCCGCTTCGATAACCCTCCGTGTATTCAAAACACACCACTGTTATTTTACCATACAAGCGCCCTGTTGTCAATAGATTTTCCAGGGATTTTTTGTCTCTTTTCCCCGAAAAAACACTTGACACACCGATAGTATTATGTTATAATAGACAATACAAAGGAATGACTTTGAACCTTGACGGGAGCAGAACGATGGAAAGTGAATTTTCCCGCACGCAAATGTTGCTTGGAGCGGCCGCTATGGAAAAGCTCTCGGCCGCCCGCGTGGCAATCTTCGGTGTTGGCGGCGTTGGCGGTTACGTTGCCGAAGCGCTCGCCCGCTGCGGCGTCGGCGCGCTGGATCTGATCGACAATGACGTTGTTTCGCTCTCCAACCTCAACCGGCAAATTTTGGCAACGCATTCCTCGCTCGGTCTGCCGAAGGTGGAGGTTGCCGCCGCGCGGATCCGGGACATCAACCCGGCGTGCAAAGTTTCGCCCATTCAGCTCTTTTTCCTGCCCCAAACGGTTCAGGAAATCGATTTTTCACAATATGATTATATTGTGGACGCGATTGACACCGTAACCGGCAAAATCGCCCTGATTGCGGCAGCCAAAGCGGCGGGCATTCCGGTCATTTCCTCAATGGGCGCCGGCAACAAGCTGGACCCCACCCGTTTTCGCGTTTCGGATATTTCCAAAACCCATACCGATCCGCTTGCAAAGGTGATCCGGGGCAAGCTCAAACAGCTCGGCATTCAAAAGGTAAAGGTGGTTTGGTCGGATGAGCCCCCGATCACACCCCTGGAAGAAGCTCCGGTTGAAAACGCGCAAAAGCGGGCTCCCGGCTCGGTGGCGTTTGTGCCATCGGTTGCCGGATTGATCATTTCCAGCGAGGTCGTAAAAGACCTGATTGATAAAAAATAATTTTTCTGGGAGGAAAAAACATGAAGAAAAAGCTGGCAATTCTCCTTGTGCTGATGATGGCAGTCGTCCTGCTGTTTGCGGCCTGCGGAGAAGAAGACAAACCCGCGGAGCACGTGCACGACTACGGCACCTTGATTGCCGAAGTTCCCGCCACCTGCACCGAGGCCGGAACCAAAGCGCATTACCACTGTTCCGGATGCAACAAAGATTTTGACGAAGACAAAAACGAGGTCACCGATCTGGCGATCCCGGCAACCGGCCACACCGAAGTTACCGACGCGGCCGTGGAAGCTACCTGCACTACCGAAGGCAAAACCGCAGGCAAGCATTGCTCGGTTTGCGGCACCGTGACCGAGGCACAACAGGTCATTCCCGCGAAGGGACACACCGAGGTGGTCACCCCCGGAGTAGCGCCCACCTGCACCGTAGCCGGCAAGACCGAGAGCTCGTATTGCTCGGTTTGCCACAAGGTTATTGTGGCGCAAAAGGTCATTCCCGCAACGGGACATACCGAAGTGATTGACGAAGGCAGACCTGCCACCTGCACCGAAGACGGTTTGACCGAGGGCAAGCATTGCTCGGTTTGCAACGAGGTGATCGTGGCGCAGGAAGTGATCCCCGCCGCCCACACCTTTGAGGAATGGGTAGAAGGCACTCCCGCTACCTGCACCGAGGACGGCACCAAGGGCTACTTCTACTGCACGGTTTGTGAGAAATACATTGAAGCGGACGGCAAAACGGAAATTACCGACTTTGTAATTCCCGCTCCCGGCCACGACTACGAATGGGTAGAAGAAGTTGCTCCCACCTGCAGCAACGCGGGCATAAAGGCGCACTACCATTGCGACGCCTGCGGCAAAGACTTTAATGAGAGCAAAGAAGAAGTTACCGCGGAAGACCTTGCCATTGCGGCAACCGGACATACCTGGACGAACCTTTACGTACCCAATGTGGCCCCCGCTTCCTGCTATGAGGACGGTATGAAGGCGCACTACTACTGCCCCGATTGCGGCAAGTACTTTGACGCCAGAAACAAGAAAGAAGTTGCCAGGGAAGATCTGATCGTTACCGGCACCCATACGTTCAGCAGTCTGATTGCCGAAGTTCCCGCCACCTGCGATACCAACGGCACCGTGGCGCACTACCACTGCTCGGTATGCGGAAAAGACTTTGACAAGAACAAGAACGAGATTTCCGATTTGGTAATTCCCGCACCCGGCCACAAGTACACGCAGACCGGTGAGCTGACCAAAAAAGGAACCACTTACGTATTCCCCTGCCGTTGCACGGTTTGCGGAAAGAACGTTGACGCAGAATGCAAACTGACGGCAAACTACCGCACCTTCCTTTACGACGGCGATACCTGCACCGGTATTTCCGAGGCGGACGCCTCCAACCTGGAAGCGCACTACTACTGCGCAGGGCTGAACAAGTACCTGTCGCTGGATTTGCAAGAGATCACTCCGGCAGACCTCGCCACCACCGCGATCGGCATTTATAACGAAACCGATCTGCTTGCGCTGGTAACCCTGATTGAGAACGGCAACGCCTTTGCCGGCGAAACCTTCAAGATTTGCGCCGACCTGGATATGACCGGCAAGAACTTTGACGGTCTTGGCAACAAGGATACGCCCTTCTCCGGTAATATTGACGGCCAGGGTCACACCGTTACGCTCGACCAGAGCTATTCCGGTACGCAGAGTGATATCGGCGGTCTGATCCGCTTCCTTGCATTCCCCACTTCCGGCGGCACAATCACCGTTCAGAACGTCAGAGTAGCCGGAAAGATTACCATTGCACCTTCCGCCCATGACAAAGCCGACACGCACGGCGGTTTGATTACCTGCACGCGTTCCGCTTTGACCGGCAGCGGTGAATGCACGCTGAACATTATCAACTGCCAGTCCAGCGTCTTCTTCCAGATCAGCAGCAACCGTGTTGGCTGCGTCGGCGGCTTCCTTGCTTGGATCGGCCACCAGGATGGCTATCTTGCCCCCACGACCGTCAATATTGAATCCTGTCTGTGGGACGGCACCATCAATGCGGGCGCCGCAACTTCCGACGTTGCCGGCTTTATCGGCAATACCGGTTTGAACAAGAAGAACAGAACGCTGACCATCAACATCAAGAACTCGGTTGCCGCCGGCAAGATTATGCTGAACGTAAGCTGGTCGGATAACACCGCAATGATCATCGGCAACCAGAAATCCAACTATGCGGAAGGCACTACTACCGTCAACGTAGAAAACGTTGTTTGCATTGGAAGAATGACCTCTTCTGTAAAGCTCAACGCGACGAACTGGTTTGCATACTTCAACAAACAAAACTCCGCGTACGGCGCTTTGAACTTGACCAACTTCTACTATTATCAGTTCAACGTAGGCGGAGTTGAACCCCTGCCTCTGACGCCTGCCAGCGGTGCCGAGCCTACAACGCAAACCAATGTTGCCGCCAAGACGATGGCGGAGATGACGATGCTGACCGGCGCTGACTTCACCGAAGCCGATCAATGGAGCATTTCCGATGGATACTATCCTTGCCCGGCAAGTATTATTGCCACCTTTGGCGCTTCCGAAGCGCTGATCGCACCGCACTTCCACATGCTCAGCGAATGGCACGAAGAAGTGCCGGCAACCGAAGAAGCCGACGGAACAAAAGGATACTATCAATGCTTGAAATGCGGAAAATATCTTGCAAAAGATGGTGAAACAGTCATTACCGATCTTGTCATTCCGAGTATGAAACTCACCATTTCCAGCGCCGAAGATCTTGCAGCCTTCCGCGATGCGGTCAATGCAGGCGCAGACTATTCTGGTCAAACCGTAAGACTGACCGCCGACATTGACATTTCGGGTTCGGATTGGGATCCGATTGGCACGTACACCTATCCTTTCAACGGTAGCTTTGACGGGCAAGGTCACACCATCAGTGGTTTGACGCAAGTTCGCAGCGACGCCATTGGCGCTGTTGGTCTGTTCCGCATTGTTACTTCCCCAGACGGCGAAGAAACCACCATTCAAAACTTCAAGCTCACCGGCTCCATTCAAGGCAAAAAAGGCGGCGAAACCGCCGGAACGGTTATTTGCTGTGTTGTTCCTTCCACGACAGGAACGGTTACGGTCAATGTGAAAAACATTTGGTCAACCGTCAACTTTACCGCCGAGGGCGCATTGATGAAGGGTGTTGGCGGTATCGTTGGCTCCATGGCCTGGAAGACATCCGATCAACATTGCACGCTGAACATTGACAGCTGCCGGTACAGCGGCACGATGGATTCTCCGAGCCAAGGTTCCAACGACTACGGCGGAATTCTCGGCTGGGCAAGAGAAAATGCATGCCCGAGAACCTTTAACATCAGCAACTGCCTGTTTGATGGCGCTATGACCCTGAATGGTTCCAACCCGGATGATAACGGCGGTATCCTCGGTTATCTCAAAGGCAACCAGAACGAAACTTTCATTGGTTGTAACATCAGCAACTGCATTGTTGCCGGCCAGTTCAATCATCCCAACAAAGAAAACTATGCAGTTACCGGCTATGTGTTGAGCGAATGCTCCAAGAAGACAGATACCAACACCGCTTATACGGTAACCAACGTTTATTACTGCAACGATGCGGATCGCCATACCGGCGCTGATCTCGGCGGTTGGTACGGCTACTACAAGAAGGGCGACGGAGCAATTTCTCCGCTGATTACCTACGAAAACGTTACCGCAAAGACGATGGATGAACTGAGCACAATGACCGAAGGTTTTGCCGATGATACGGCTTGGGACTTTGGAACCGAAACTGAAATTCCCGTTCCCAAGACCCTTGTTGACGCCTTTGGCAGATAATTACAATCATCCAACCAATAAAATGCCCCCGGCGGATCCCATCCGCCGGGGGTTCGTTTTTTAGAGAAGCAAAGAAGGTTCGCGCAAAGCGCGAAAAGGAAGGTCGCAGGGTTTCACCCTGCACCTGACCAACTTTTTGAAAAAAGTTGGATCAAAAACTTTTTTCAAATGATTGAAGCATTGGCAGGAAACGGGGTTTTATAAAGATATCTTATGATCCAATGGCAAAGCCGCCGTCTATGCCGATGCACTGACCGGTGATAAAGCCGGCTTCGGGCGAGGCGAGAAAGACGACCGCCGCCGCAACCTCTTCGGGCGTTCCCAGCCGGCAAAGCGGCGTTGCCGCGGCAAGCTCGGCTTTGATATTCTCGTCCAGCGCCGCGTTCATTTCGGTAGCGATCACGCCCGGCTCCAAACAGTTTACGGTAATGCCCGAAGGCCCAAGCTCCTTGGCCAGCGCCATCGTCATTCCGCGCAGGCCGGCTTTGGCCGCGCTGTAATGCACCTCGCAGGAGGCGCCCACCTTGCCCCACATGGAACCGATGTTGATCACTCTGCCCGCGTGGCGCGCGATCATCCCTTTCACCGCCGCGCGCGTGACGTAAAAGGCGCTGTCCAGGTTGGCGGCAAGCATTGTTTTCCAATCGTCGTCAGTCAGGTCGGTAAACAGTTTGATTTGCGAAATGCCGGCGTTGTTGCAAAGCACGTCCACCCCGCCCAGGAAAGCCTCGGCCTCGCTGACCGCTCTGGCCGCTTCGGCAGGGTCGCGCAAATCGGCGCAAATTGCCTTTGCTCCCGTTTCCAGGGCAACGGCTTTGGCCGCCTCGTGCGCCGTATGGTAAACAAAGGCCACGCGGCAACCCCGCCCGGCAAACGCGCGAACGCAGGCCGCCCCAATGCCGCGGCTACCGCCGGTGATCAACACTCTCGTTTCTTTCATTGCTCTTTTTCCCTTTTCTTTCAATCTTGTTTTTGCAAGGTTTCGCCGTTCCAAATCAAAACCACGTCGCCTTCCAGATCGGTGCGGTAAACGGAGGCTCCAACCTCCCGCAGGCGCTCCAAAACTCTGCCGTCCGGGTGGCCGTAGCGGTTACCGGCTCCGCAGGAGATCACGGCAACGCTTGGAGAAACCGCCTGTAAAAATTCCAAACTGCTTGAAGTTTCCGCGCCGTGGTGACCCACCTGCAAAACCGTTGCCGGGAGCAGGTTGGCACTGCCGCTCAACAGCGTTTTTTCAACCGTTTCGTCGGCATCGCCGGTAAAGAGGATTGACAGCGCGCCATAGTCGGCACGAAAGACCAGACTGCCCTTGTTGCCCTCGCCCGGATCGGTTCGATTTGCGGGGTGCAGAACGGTGATGCTCAAATCGCCCAAAGCCGCCCGATCGTCGCGTTCCAATGCCGTTACCGAAAGGCCCTTCTGCGCGGCGGCGGTCAGCAGGCGGGAAAAGCTCTCGCTCTCCTCGGTGCCGCCGTTATAGAGGATCGCTTCCACCGGGATCTGCTCCAAAATCACATCGGCGCCGCCAATATGATCTTCATCCGGGTGGGTCAAAATCAAAAATTTCAGGCTTTCCACCCCGCGCGATTTCAGCTTGCGGCAAAGCGTTTCCTGCGCGCTTTCGGGTCCGCAATCCACCAGAATATCGCCGTCCGGCGTTTGCAAAAGGGTTGCGTTCCCCTGCCCCACGTCCAGAAAGACCACCGAAAACGATTTTTCGGCCGCAGGGTGGCAACCGGAAAGCACCAAAAGAACCAACAACAAAAACGCAATAAGGCGCGCCGTTCGCACTGCTCTTTCCTCCCCGGTTC
>CAMPBZ010000031.1 GCA_946641795.1 uncultured Clostridia bacterium | reverse complement strand
ATGACTGTACCTCTTTACGCCATGGACCGAGGGCTTACCCTTAAAGTTTAACACGGGTTGGATGCGTTTGTAAGTTTGACATCCGTAACTCCCGAGCCAAGAATTAGTCAAAATAGGGAACATGACATGAAAATGCATCATGAACTGCAGCCTGTATGTAAATGTTAGTTTAAGACAGGTGACGAAATGTTTAAATGGCGTGGAAAGCAACTTACATCCCCGAGCTGTGAGGCTCGGGGGCTTTTTTTGTCAAAAAGCAAAGCCGAACAAGATAGGTAACATATAGTAAGTTTTTGCCGTTCCTTTCCCATCTTGACAAATCCACCTTTTTCCTGTATAATAAATAAAATGTTTGCAAAAAGGTGGGGAGGGTTGACGATGAACGAAAGCAAGAATGCCCCCATCCTTGCCCCCGAGGCCGTTGCCGCCCTGCTGGAATGGTACGCCGTCAACGCGCGCGACCTGCCCTGGCGGCACACGACCGACCCCTACCGGATATGGGTTTCGGAAATTATGCTCCAACAAACGCGGGTGGAGGCCGTCAAACCCTACTACGAACGATTTTTGAACGCTTTTCCCACGGTGCGCGACCTTGCAAAAGCCCCCGAGGAAAAACTGCTGAAACTTTGGGAGGGGTTGGGCTATTACAGCCGCGCGCGGAACCTGCAAAAGGCGGCGCGCGTGATTGCCGAGCAGTACGGCGGCAAAATGCCCGCCGACGAGGAAAAACTGCGGAAGCTCCCCGGCATCGGCGATTACACCGCCGGCGCCATTGCCTCCATCGCCTTTGGCATCCGCGCCCCGGCCGTGGACGGCAACGTGCTGCGCGTGCTTGCCCGCGTGAGCGGCTCGCGCGCCGACATTGCTTTGCAGGAAACGAAAACCGATTTCCGCAACGCGCTCCGCGCCGTTGTTCCAGACCGCGCCGGCGCTTTTGCGCAGGCAATGATCGAGCTGGGCGCCTGCGTTTGCGTGCCGAACGGCGAGGCGAAATGCGCGCTTTGTCCGCTCGCCCCGTGGTGCGTGGCGAACGAGAAAAATCTGACCGCCGAACTGCCCGTCCGCTCGGCGAAAAAGCCGCGCCGTATTGAGGAAAGAACGGTGCTTCTCATCCGCGACGGCGACCGCACCGCGCTCCACAAGCGCCCCGAAAAAGGTCTGCTTGCCGGGCTTTACGAGTACCCCAACCTGCCGGGGCATCTGACGCCCGAGGAACTGCCCGGAAGGATCCGGCAAATGGGATTTGAGCCCTTGCAGCTGACCCGCTTGGAAGATGCCAAGCACATCTTTACGCACATCGAGTGGCACATGATCGCCTATGCGGTGAAAATTGCCCCCGAATTTGACGGTTACCATCCCGCCTCCGGTTTCTTTTTCGTGCGGGACGAGGACTTGATCCAAAACTATGCTATTCCATCGGCGTTCTCCGCCTATTCAATAACCCTCAAAAAAGGAAAAACTCAATGAAACACATTTTTGTCATCAATCCCGCGGCGGGCAAAGAAAACGCATTTGATAAGCTTTGCGCCCGCCTTGCCGCCGGGGAATTTACCGCCGATTACGAGATTTACCGCACCCAGGGCCCCGGCGACGCCACTTCCTACATCCGCGCACTGTGCAAAGAACACCCCGAGCAGGACTACCGCTTTTACGCCTGCGGCGGCGACGGCACGCTGAACGAGGTCGTCAGCGGCGCGGTCGGCTTTGCCAACGCCTCGGTGGGGTGCTACCCCTGCGGTTCGGGCAACGATTTTGTAAAATACTACGGCGGCTCGGAGCGCTTTTTGGATCTTGCCGCGCACGCCGACGCCGAGGAAGAGAAGATCGACGTCATCCAAATCGGCGACCGCTACGCCATCAACGCCGTGCATTTCGGGTTTGACTCCTGCGTGGCGCAAACGATGGAGCGCGTGCGCCGCAAAGCCATTATCGGCGGGAGTAACGCCTACCGCACCGGCGTTTTGGTCGGGCTTTTCAAAGGGATGAAGAACAAATGCCGCGTTACGGTGGACGGCGAACTGCTCAACCCCGCGGGCACCATTCTGCTTTGCACCATTGCAAACGGGCAGTACGTTGGCGGTTCCTACCGCTGCGCGCCGCGCTCGCAGAACAACGACGGGCTTTTGGAAGTCTGCCTCGTTCACCCCGTCTCGCGCCTGAAATTCATTTCGCTCGTCAAGTATTACACCGAGGGCACGCACCTGGATAACCCCAAGTTTGATAAGGTGCTGGTCTATCGCCGCGGCAAAGAGGTTGAAGTGGAGGCTCCCGAAGGATTTGTGTTCTCTTTGGACGGGGAACTGGTGTACCGCAACAAGTTTACCGTTCGCGTACTCCCCGGCGCGCTCCGTTTTGCCGTTCCCAAACAGAAATAAAAAAGCGCCGCTCCCGGCGCTTTTCAAAAGAAACCCCGGATTTGAAGGTTCAAATCCGGGGTTTCTTTTCTTTTGTTCAGGCGTCTCTCGGTTTGAGCAGACCGAGGTTGTACTGCGCGCGAATGATGACGGCGCCGGTAATGTACATGACCGAAGCGATCAGCACCAGGATGGCGTCAATGGTCGTTAAAACGGTATTCTCCCCGAGCACACCGAAGCCGGAAAGGATCATGCTGGCCGTTGTGCACACCAAAAGCGCAATCGCCGCGCCAAAGGCAACGCGAAGCATTTTTTTGGTGGGGTCTTTCCAAACCTTGTAGCCAATGTAGCCAATGGCAAAGTGGGCGAGAACCAGCAGAATATTGATGATCACCGCAAATCCGGAATTGCGTTTGCCGGCAATAATTTCCACTGCCGAAAGCGCCGCGTGCAGAATGAGCACAAAGCCGGAGGCAAGCGTTAATCTGCGGCCGATGCGGAAGGAGCGGTTTTTCTTTACGTCCTTGCCGTAGTTCTTCCGGTTTCCGTTTTCAATGGCAAAGCGGACAAGAATGAACAGCGGGACGGCAACGTACAGGAAGAGCCGCAGGATAACAAAGTTCATAGGATCCGAAAACAGATTTTTTACAACCTGGGAGTTCCACGGCTGGAAGAGCTCGCGCAAAAGCTGGGATTGGAAGATGGATTGCCCGGCTTCGGCTTTGAGCATTTCCGGCCCGATTGCCTGACCGCCGATATAGGAAGTTGGCAGCATAAAGCCCAAAAAGGTTGCAACACCCAGCAAAGCCGTCATTGTAATTGCGCGGTAGCGGTTGAAGGGCAGACACATTGAAAACAGAACCACAAGCCCGGCCATACTGACCAAAAGCGTCATCAGGGTACGCAGGTTGGCCTCGCTGATGATCTCGGCGCCGAAATGTTTGGCAACGGTGTGGACCAAAAGCGGGATCAGAATGCCGAGCGAAACCAGCATACCGGCGGCAACCGCCTGCGTTAGAATGTTTTGCAGGAAGGAGCCTACAATCGGTTTGCGGATGGGTTCCAGCGAGATCAGAAATCCGCCCGTACCGATCACGGCGGCTTCCAGCATATACAGGTTTTCCACCGAAAGGTTCATTTGCCCCTTTGCAAAGGGGATCAGCGCAAAGGCAAAAATGAAAACGGCAATGGATTTCATCAAATAGAGAACGGCGGTTTTTTGAATGTTGCTGATAACGCGCCGACCCTCGCCCACCACTTCTTTCAGGTGGGAGAAGTCGTTGTCCAAAAGCACCACGTCGGCGCAGGATTTTGCCGCGTCGGTCGCTTTGGCAAAGGTGATGGAGCTATCCGATTTGCGCAGGGCGAGAATGTCGTTTACGCCGTCGCCGGTCATGGCAACCTTATGCCCTTTGGCTTGCAGAGCGGTTACCAGCGCCTCTTTTTGCTCGGGCGTTACGCGGGCGAACACGGTGTAATCCTCGCAAATTTCGGGAATTTTCTCCAACGGCATCCCTTCCAGCGAGATGTAGCGGTCGGCAAACTTAATGCCGCACTGCTCGGCAATTTTGGAAACGGTGAGCGGGTTGTCGCCCGAAATGACCTTTACGGTCACACCGTTTTCGCGGAAGAAGCGGAGCGTATCCGGCGCCGTATCGCGAATGTGATCTTCAATCACAAAGAAAGCGACCAGTTCGCCGTCCAGCGTCAGGGCAATCACGCGCTTGCCTTCCTTGGCGCAATCGGCGGCAAAGGAGAGCCGCTCGTCGTCCTTGGAAAGCAGATATTCGGGCGCGCCCATCAAAAGGCGCTTGCCGTCGTTATAGACCAACCCGGAATATTTGACCGCGCTGTTGAAGGGGATCTTTTCTTTATAGGAGGCGTTTTCGTCGATCCCGAAGCGTTGGTAAATCGCTTCGGCGGTGGCGTTGCGGTCGCCTTGCGCCGCCATCAGAACGCGCGCGTGGCGTTCCACTTCCTCCATCGGAACGTAGGCCTTTACGTCGGCAACCGTCATGGTGCCGTCGGTCAGCGTTCCGGTCTTATCCAGGCAGATCACGTCCACACGGGAAAGGTTTTCCAGGGAGTACAGCTCCTGGATCAGCGTTTTCTTTTTGGTCAGCTGGGCAATCGAAACCATCATCGCCACCGAGGCCGTCAGCACCAGGCCGGTGGGGATCATACCAATTCCAAAGGTGCCGCCGGTTACCGCCAGCACCGCCCAGGAAACGGGATTTTTCAGGTCGAGCGGTGCAAGATCCTCGCCCCAAATGGCAGGGTCTCCGCCGGTTGCGGCAATTTTTACCGCCATTGTGATCAGCACGGTGGTCAGGGCAATGCCAATGCCGACCGTGAGGATTTTGATGATCTTCATAATCGAGCCCATCAGCTCGGACTTGTGTCGCGAACCGCTCTTGACCTTTTTGGTCAGCTCGGCGGCATAAGTATCGTTGCCAACCGCCTCGGCGCGGCAGAAGGCCGAACCCACAATAATCGAGGAGCCGGAAAGGATCTTGTCGCCGGCGCATTTTTTCACGTGGTCGGCTTCGCCCGTCAGCATCGATTCGTCAACAAAAACTTCGCCTTCCAGCACAATCAGGTCGGCCGAGGCCTGGTCGCCTGCCGAAACCGAAACAATGTCGTCCAAAACAATGGCGCTGGCGTCAATGCCGACCGTTTCGCCGCCGCGAACGACCTTTGCCTTCGATTCGGTCACAATGCGGAGTTTTTTGATCACCTTCAAGCTCTTAATTTCCTGGAAGGAGCCCATTGCCACGTTCATAATGGCGGGGATCAGGAATACAAATTTGGTAAAGCCGAAGTATTTGCCGGCAATGTCCGAATGCCCCGAGGCGTTCAGGTAGATCATAAAGACGATAAACAGCAGGGCAATGGAAAACAGAACCACGTTGAAGAAGGTAAACAGGTTGCCTGCAATAATCTTCAAGGTGCTCTTTTCGCCCGGGTCATCCGCAATGTTTGCGTAGCCTTTTTGAACGCGCTCGGTTACCTGTTCGGGCGAAAGTCCTTTTTGGTAATCGGGGCACACGCGCTCGATCGGCGCGCGTTGCTTTCTTCTTTTCATCTTTTCCTCCATTTTCAGATAGGATTTCAAAAAACAGCGTTTTTATTATAGCACATTTTTATTTTTGTTTCAACATTTTTTTCGGAAAAAGTTGAAAACCGGAAGAAAATATGGTAGAATGAAAAAAGAAATTCAAACAACGGGGAAGCACTATGGAAAACGAAACGAAATTCATCATCCATCTCACCGGCAGGATCGATTCCGGCAACGCCGCACAAACCGAGCAGGATCTTTTTGCGCAGCTGCCCGGCGATCCTTCCGCCTGCATTGAGCTGAACGCCAGCAAATTGGAGTATATTTCCAGTGCCGGACTGCGCGTGATCCTGCGGATCAAAAAGCAATACCCCAATCTGCGCATCACCGATGTCAATTCCGACGTTTACGAGATTTTGGAAATGACCGGTTTTACCGAAATGATGCCGGTGGAAAAGGCCTACCGCGTGGTTTCCATTGAGGGGTGCGAGGAGATCGGCCGCGGGGCAAACGGCACCATTTACCGCATTGATAAGGATAACGTGGTAAAAGCCTACAACAACGCCGACGCGCTCTCGGATATTCAGCACGAGCGCGAGGTTGCCAAACTGGCGCTCATTTTGGGCATTCCCACCGCCATTTCCTACGACGTGGTGCGCGTGGGGGAAAGCTACGGCTCGGTGTTTGAACTGCTCAACGCGCGTTCGTTTTCCAAAATCCTTTCCAAAGAGCCGGAAAAGATGGACTGGTGCGTGGAGGAGTACGTCAAAATGCTCAAAAAAATCCACGCCACCCTTGTTCCTGCCGGAAAATTGCCGGATATGCGGGAGACCGCGTTGGGATGGGCAAAGTTTTTGCTGGATTACCTGCCCGAAAAAGCCGGTGAAAAACTGCTGGCGCTGGTAGCCGCCGTTCCGCACAGCGATTATATGATCCACGGCGATTACCACACCAAAAACCTGGAATTGCAGGGCGACGAAGTGCTCCTGATCGATATGGATACTCTGGCCGTCGGACATCCGATTTTTGAGCTGGGCAGTATGTATAATTCCTTCATCGGCTTTTCGGAGCTGGATCATTCGGTGATCGAACGCTTTCAGGGGTTCGATTTTGAAACCGCCAAAACCTTCTGGCATAAATCGCTGGCGGCCTATCTCGGCACCAACGATGAAGCGGCCGTGCGCGAGGTGGAGGACAAAGCGCGCGTCATTGGCTACACGCGCCTGATCCGCCGTTCCATCCGCCGCGGAGGGCTGGAAGACGAAACGCAGAAAAAAGAGATCGAGCTTTGGAAATCGGAATTGCTCGCCCTTTTGGAAACCGTAAATTCGCTGGTCTTCCTGCCGGCCGAAATTGAGCTGGACGCGGTTGCCGAGGAGCTTGCGCGGGCGCAGGAGTTTGTGGAAGGGCACCTGCAAACGGTCAACTGCCCGGCAAAAATCGCGCGGCAGATCGCCGTTTCGGTGGAGGAGATCTTCATCAACATTGCAAACTACGCCTACGCGCCGGGCAGAGGGAGCGTCAAACTGCGGGTAACGGTTGCAAAGGACCCCGCCGCGGTTTCCATCACCTTTGTCGATCGCGGCGTTCCGTACGACCCCCTGAAAAAAGAGGATCCGGATATTTCGCTTTCCGCGGAGGAGCGCGGCATCGGCGGGCTGGGGATCTTTATGACCAAGCAGTTTATGGACGCCGTTTCCTACGAATATCAAGACGGGCAAAATATTTTAACGTTGCAAAAAGCGCTTTAAAAATTTGAAAAAAGGAGGTGCCGGGGAATGTCCTGCGGCTTTGGAAAACTTGATTTGCATATGCACTCCACAATGTCCGACGGCACCGATACCCCGGAGGAGCTTTTAAAAAAGGTGAAGGCGGCCGGCATTTCCATTTTTGCGGCCACCGATCACGATGTTGTTGCTACGCCGGCTCTGTTGCGCAAATTTTTGAAGGACGACGACCCCAAACTGATCGTCGGCGCCGAGTTTTCCTGCAAGGACGAGCAGGGAAAATACCATATCTTGGGCTACGGGTTTGACCCTTCCGCCCCCGAACTGGAAGAAATTGTGGAGCGTTGTCACCGCATTCGCACGGGCAAGGTGGACGCCCGGGTGGAAATACTGAAAACCGAGTTTGGAATTTCGTTGCCCGAGGATCGGGTTGCAAAAATCCGCGCCCTGCAAAACCCCGGCAAGCCACACCTTGCAATGCTGATGCTGGAACTCGGATACGTCAAAACCATTGCCGAAGCCTTTGAGGACTACCTGGATCAAATCCACGTTCCCGCCGGGCCGCTGGTGCGGCCGGAGCAAGCCATTCGCGCCATTCTTGCGGGCGGCGGGGTCCCGGTGCTGGCTCACCCCTTCTATGGGAGCGGCAACGAGCTGATTTTGGGCGAGGAAATGGAAAACCGCCTGCGCCGGCTGTTGGAGTTTGGCTTGCAGGGCGTAGAGGCCTACTATTCCGGCTTTACCGAAAAACTGCGCGCCCAAATGCTCGCGCTGGCCGAGCGGTACCGCCTGTACGTCACGGCGGGAAGCGACTACCACGGAACAAACAAGCTGGTCAAACTGGGCGATACCGGGCTGAACGCCGGGGACGAATACCCCGAGGGTTTAGTCAACTTTTTGCGCCGCTTGATTGAACCGTGCAATTGATCGAATAATACACCCCCGAGTGCGAAGAGAAGATCAACGCGGCAAGAGAGGCTTACGACGCTCTGACCGACGAGCAGAAGGCACGTATCACAAGCCTTGAAACGCTGAAAGCCGCGGAAAAGACTTATAAAATTCCCAAAAGAGCCGCCCTCGGGCGGCTCTTTTGGGAATAACTTATTTATGACATGCTCATTTTTATTTGTGTTGACTTTGGTGTTTTTTTATAGTATAATAAAACAAGTTAGCAAGGAAAATATGAAAAAAACAAATTCAACCAAAAGGGCACTTGCCAAGCATCGGCGAGCGATAATGCAAATGATATGACAAACAACGCTGTTTTTAACGTAACGGTCTGTATCATGGGGATTTTAATCCTTACAATACACATCGTCAATTTACTTATGAAAAAAGAAAAACGGAAGGATGAAAAAAGTCTTCTGGATTTCTTTGTTTTTACGCTCGTTCATTTTGCAACCTATCTGACGTTTGCGTTTGTTAAAACCGCTTATACGAGCAACGTTTACATCATCGCATTTTATACGGCTTTTTATATAATGAACAACATAGAAGTTTTTATGTTGTGTAAGTATGTCAAGAATTATGTGAATAGTTCGGGAACAGCCCAAAAAGCGATCCACATTGTAAACTATGTGCTGTTTGCCGCGTTTATCGTGCTGGATATTGTAAACATTTTCACAGGCATTTTCTTTACGGCAGAAAACGGGGCGTATTTAAGAAGCAAAACCATGGTTCTGTCGCAAGGGTATCAATTTGTAATGTTTGTTTTAATTGCTATCTTTACGGCAACCAATAAAAACTTAACCGCAAGGGAAAAGACTGCTTTTGGCTTGTATTGCTTTTTGCCGTTTGGGGCAATCATTTTGCAAAACATATTCAAAGGCTACGCCATTGCGTACGCCGCCGTTATTATCGCCATCGAAATGCTGTTTTTCTTCGTCAACGTGCAAAAAAATATTGATCTGTCTATCGAGGAAGAAAAGAATAAAGACGCACAAATAAAAATAATGCTTTCGCAGATAAAACCGCACTTTGTTTATAACTCGCTGTCCTCAATATCAACGCTGATTTCCATCAATCCCAATCAGGCACAGGCAATGCTTGACGATTTTACCGAATATTTGCGGCACAATTTATCGTCGCTTACCGAAACGCGGCTGATCCCGTTTGAAGAGGAGTTAAAGCATATAAAAAACTACGTTTCACTTGAAAAGATGCGCTTTAACGATAGATTAACCGTCAACTACGATATTGAAGCCGTAGATTTTAACGTTCCGCCGCTGTCTATTCAGCCAATCGTAGAAAACGCAATCAAGCACGGTATATTAAAAAAGATAGAAGGCGGCACTCTTACCATAAAAACGAGGGAGACCGCAGAGGACTATGTGGTGGAGATCATTGACGATGGCGTTGGCTTCGATATGCAAGAAGTTCATTTTGAAGAGAATACCCACGTCGGTATCAACAATGTAAAATTCAGAATTAAAAATTGCGGCGGCGAAGTTGCCGTTCAAAGCGAAAAAGGGCAAGGCACTTCGGTTACGGTTACTTTTAAAAAGGGGGCGATCAGATGAGAGTATTGCTCGTTGACGACGAAGAATTGGGGCTTATCCGCTTAAAAAGCGCCGCAGAGAAAGTGTTGCCCAAGGAAACGGAAATATTAAGTTATACCAATCCGCTCACAGCGCTGGAAGAAAATGCGGATAACACC